>NZ_JBIVOO010000006.1:104249-279714 GCF_044754165.1 Arthrobacter sp. NPDC093139 | reverse complement strand
GCACTTCATCGAGCACTACAATCAGCGCAGGCCCCACACCGCACTCAAAGGCGCCTCACCCGTCAGCCGCGTCATCAACCAACCGGGTTAGTACATCTAGGCTTCCCTGGGCGTCTGGATTTCCCTTGGTCTAGATTTCGTAGTCGAGTGGTACGGGCTGGCCGTATGCGCCGGAGTGGTAGAGCAGGGGTGTGCCGTCGTCACCCACCTGGCCTTCCACCACTTCGACCACCACCACTGCGTTGTTTTCGAAGGACAGCCGCATCTGGATCTGCCCGATCAGCCAGCCGGCAACGTCCTTGAGAATCGGGACCTCATGGGGGCCGAGAGCCCAGTGGTCACCGGCAAAGCGCTCCTTGGTGCGGGCAAACCGGTCAGCGAGTTCCTGGTTCTCCAGCCCCAGCATGTGCACGCCGATGTATTTCGTGTTGGCCACCGCCGGCCAGGAACTTGAGCTGCGCGCCATGTTGAACGTAAAGCGGGGTGGCCTGGCTGACAGCGACGCCACAGACGTTGCGGTAAAGCCGTAGGGGACCCCGTTGTAGTTCACCGTGATGATGGCAACTCCGGCCGCATGGCGGCGGAACATCTCCCTGAACGTACCTTCGAAGGCCGCGTCATCTGAGGCCACTGTGATCGAACTCCCTGCTGGGCTGGTGCTTGATGGGTCCTACTACAAGAGTATTGGGCTTCCGCCGTGCTGTGTGAGTCCTGGGGGCAACAGGGCCATGTGCCGTAAAGCCGGGGAACGTTTGTTAGCGTTTCTTCATGACCCCACCAGCAGCCGCAGCCTCTTTCCGCCGCCATGACGGGGTGGACGCCTCCCCGGCACGCAGTTCCCGGCGCCGGGAGCGGAGCCCCCGCAGCTGGCCTTGGGTGGCCGGGGTTGTCGCGTCGGGCGTACCGGCCGGGGTGCTGTGGTGGCTGCTCGCACCCGGCGGCCTGAATCTCGTGACGGGCGACGCCGCCCTGGCATCGGGGACGAACACTGAGGTCTGGCTTCCGCGGGATCTTGTCCTGGCGGGGCTTTTCCTGGTCGCGGGCTGTCTCGTGGCGGTGCTGCTGGCGGGCCGGAAGGACGGCGGATCGGACCGCATGCTGGCGCTTACCGTGGCGGCAAGCGGCGCGGCGGCCGGCCTCGCGTGGCAGACCGGGCTCCTGGCCGGCCTCTGGATTGGCGGACCCCAGGACACGTCCGCCAGTGTGAGCGTCGCTTTTTCGCTGCGGTCCTACCCCGTGCTGCTCCTGTGGCCGGCAGCTGCTGCGGGCGGTTACTTCGCCATCAGCCTGCTCGAATTACTGCACCGGCCCAGGGACAGGCGCGCGGACACCGGCCATCGTGTGTGAGCGCGTCCGCTGGTGAGGTCCGCGGACGCGTAAAATGGACCGGTGACCACATCTCCGGACAGCTCCGTACGCCCGAATTCCGCCGCCGCCGTCGACTTCCGCACTGTAGACCTGCGGGGCCGCCGCCTGACCTTGGCCGAGCTCCGCAGCGCCGTACCGCGGGCCCGGCATGAGATGGTGGCCGACGCGGAGCAGAAAGTCACGGACATCATTTCCGCTGTCCGGCAACGGGGTTATGCGGCGCTTACTGAATTTGCCAGCCGCTTTGACGGGGTGGAGCAGGCTCATCCGCGGGTTCCCGCCGAGGCACTGCAGTCTGCCCTGAGCGGCCTGGACCCGGCAGTACGCTCGGCCCTGGAGGAATCGATCAGCCGGGCCCGGCGTTTTGCCGACGGCCAGCGTCCGGGCGATGTCGACATCGCCCTCGGTGACGGCGCCGTCGTGAGCCAGAAGTGGGTGCCGGTAGCGCGGGTGGGGCTTTATGTTCCCGGCGGTCTCGCCGTCTACCCGTCGTCGGTCATCATGAACGTTGTTCCTGCGCTGGCAGCCGGCGTGCAGTCCATCGCCTTGGCTTCACCGCCGCAGAAGGACTTCGCCGGGCTTCCGCACCCCACCATCCTGGCGGCTGCGGCACTTCTTGGCATCGACGAGGTGTACGCGATCGGCGGCGCGCAGGCCATCGCCGCGTTTGCCTATGGAGTGCCCGGCACAGGGGGAGAAGAGGCGCTGGAGCCGGTGGACGTTGTCACCGGGCCGGGGAACATTTTCGTGGCCACGGCCAAGCGCCTCGTCAAAGGGGTCGTGGGGATCGATTCCGAGGCGGGTACCACCGAGATCGCCATATTGGCGGACGAGACAGCCCGCCCGGCCTTCGTCGCGGCGGACCTGATCAGCCAAGCGGAGCACGATCCGAAGGCAGCCTCGGTGCTGATCACAGATTCGGAGGAGCTCGCTGCCGACGTTCGCGAGGAGCTCGGGCTCCAGGCCTCGGCGACCAAGCACAGCGGGCGGGTACGTGAGGCACTCTCCGGGCCGCAGTCCGGAGTCGTGCTGGTGGACGACCTTGAGCAGGGCATTGCCGCCTGCGACGCCTACGCGGCCGAACACCTCGAAATCATGACCGCGGACGCTGCCGCGGTGGCGGCACGGATCAGGAATGCCGGGGCCATCTTTGTGGGGGACTACAGCCCCGTGAGCCTTGGCGATTACTGCGCGGGATCAAACCACGTGCTGCCCACCAGCGGAACGGCCGCATTCTCATCGGGTTTGAATGTGACAACTTTCCTGCGGGCGATCCAGATCATCAACTACACGGAATCGGCGCTGGAACAGGTCAGCGGGCACATTGTCAGCCTCGCCGGGGCAGAGGACCTCCCTGCCCACGGCGATGCTGTGACTGCCCGCTTCAAGACAGAACGCTAGCCACTACATGTAGTAATTACAGGATTGTTATTCCTCTACATCTAGTCGTAAACTGGTTTTGGAACGAGGCCAGGGGAAGGAACGAACGTGTACTGTCCGTTTTGCCGCAACCCTGACTCGCGTGTGGTGGACAGCCGCATAGCTGACGACGGTTCAGCGATCCGGCGCCGCCGGCAATGCCCGGAATGCGGCCGCCGGTTCACAACGGTCGAAACCACCAGTCTTTCGGTGATCAAGCGTTCCGGCGTGGGCGAGCCTTTCAGCCGCAGCAAGGTCATCAACGGTGTCCGCAAGGCCTGCCAGGGCAGGCCCGTCAGCGAGGATGACCTGGCTATGCTGGCGCAGGAAGTCGAGGAGAACATCAGGGCCTCCGGTGCGGCCGAAATCGACGCCCACGAGGTTGGCCTCATAATCCTGGGGCCGCTGCAGAAACTGGACAAGGTTGCCTACCTTCGTTTCGCCAGTGTGTACCAGGCCTTTGAATCGCTGGAAGACTTCGAATCCGCCATCGCCCTGCTGCGCCACGAAGGCGAGGTCGAAGCCAAGCGGCTTGAAGGCAAGAGCTCTGAGAAGAGCCAGCTCTAAGCTCCGGTGGCGGCAGCGGAGGGGAAGCCACAGCCGCCACCGGCTCCATTAACTACAGAAGGCGGCAGACTTCGTGTCTGCCGCCTTCTGCGTTTAGTGCCTGCGGTGTGCCACCGAAGTACTGACTACTTCGCGAGCTCGTGCTTCACCGCAATCTCCAATGCCGCTCCCACGATGCCGGCTTCGTTTTTCAGCTCGGCGGGGACGATGGGGGTGCGCAGCCGCAGGTGCGGCAGGTACTCGCTGGCACGCTTGGAGATGCCGCCGCCGACGATGAAGAGTTCGGGGGAGAACAGGAACTCGACGTGTGAGAAGTAGCGCTGCAGCAGCACGCTGTACTCCTCCCAGCTGAGTCCGTCCCGCTCCCGGGCAACGGCAGAGGCCTTGCTCTCGGCGTCGTAGCCGTCAATCTCCAGGTGGCCGAGTTCGGCGTTGGGAACGAGGTTGCCGTTGAAGATGAAAGCCGAGCCGATGCCGGTGCCGAGCGTGATCACGAGGACGGTGCCGTTGATTCCCTCGCCGGCGCCGTACCGGGCCTCGGCCAGGCCGGCCGCGTCGGCGTCATTGATGACCTCCACCGGGCGTCCCAGTCGCGCGGTCAGCAGCGCATCGATGTCCGTGTTGATCCAGCTCTTGTCCACATTGGCTGCGGAGTGGACCACGCCGTGCTGGATGATGCCGGGGAACGTCACACCGATCGGGCTGTCCGCCTCAGGGGCGTCCGGACGCGCAGCCAATTCCTCCACGACCTTGGCCACCACCTCCACGACAGCCGCAGGCGTTGCCGGCTGGGGCGTCGGCAAGCGGAAACGATCGCCGATCAGTTTGCCCTTCTTCAGGTCGACGATGCCGCCCTTGATGCCGGTGCCGCCGATGTCGATGCCGATCAGCGGTGCGTTCTTGCGGGTTTTTTCGTCCTTCTTGGCCAATGCAATTCCGTTCGTGGCAGGGTTATGGGCTCGGGCAGGGCAAGGGTCTCTTGCCGGGGGAGTCAGGGCAGGTAAAGGGCCCGTGTCAGGGACGGGTGAGGATCTCGGCACCTGATTCGGTGACGAGAAGCGTATGTTCGAACTGTGCGGTGCGCTTGCGGTCCCGCGTCACCACGGTCCAGTCGTCGGCCCACATGTCCCATTCGATGGTCCCCAGGGTCAGCATGGGCTCGATGGTGAAGACCATGCCCGCCTCGATGACTGTGTTGTAGGCAGGGGCGGCGTCGTAATGGGGGATGATGAGGCCGGTGTGGAAGGCCTCGCCAACTCCGTGGCCGGTGAAATCGCGGACAACGCCGTAGCCGAAGCGCTTTGCATAGGATTCGATGGCGCGGCCGATCACGTTGATCTGGCGTCCCGGTGCGACCGCCTTGATGGCGCGGTTCAGGGCTTCCTGGGTCCGCTCCACCAGCAGGCGCGACTCTTCGTCCACGTCTCCGACGAGGAACGTGTAGTTCGTATCGCCGTGCACTCCGCCGATGTAGGCCGTGATGTCGATGTTGAGGATGTCGCCGTCCTGGACCACGGTGCTGTCAGGAATCCCGTGGCAGATCACTTCATTCAGCGAGGAGCACAGCGACTTGGGGAAGCCGCGGTAGCCCAGGGTGGAGGGGTACGCCTTGTGGTCCAGCAGGAATTCGTGGCCGATGCGGTCAAGTTCGTCGGTGGTGACCCCGGGGACGATATGCTTTCCCACCTCGACGATGGCCTGCGCCGCGATCTTTCCGGCGGTCCGGATCTTCTCTATGGTTTCGGCCGACTTCACCTCGGAGCCTGTGAACTTGGCCGGACCGGCCTTGCCGACATACTCGGGCCGCGGGATGGACGCGGGGACCTGCCGCGGCGCGCTCACTGATCCCGGGGTCAGCGTGCCGGTGGGTGCGGTCGAGGCTAAGGAAGGCATAGATTGATCATATAAGGCAGGGCAGATTGGCATGTAAATTAATGCGGCCGACAGGCCACGATGCCGTTTACGTTACGTGCATCACGCCCAGGCCGGCCTTGCCGTCAACCGGAAACGAGGAACAGGATGCCCGAGTACTGGTACAACGTGAAGACCCATGAGGTGGAAGAGGACGCGTTGTCGGACTGGACCCAGCTCATCGGCCCCTACAAGACAAGGGAAGAGGCCGAGCACGCGATGGAGAAGGTCCACGCCCGCAACGAGGCCTGGGAAAGGGACGACGAGGACTGATCCATTCCGCGGCGTCCGGCTAGAACGAGTGTTCCGGTCCGGGGAAGTGTCCTGACCGGACCTCCTCGCCGTATGCCTTGGCCGCATCGCTGAGGGTGGAGCGCAGGTCGGCATACTGCTTGACGAACTTGGCCATTTTTCCTCCGCGCAGCCCGGCCATGTCCTGCCAGACAAGAACCTGGCCGGTAGTCACGTTTCCTGCCCCTATGCCGATCGTCGGCACCGTAACCGCCGCATCGACCGCCGCCGCCGTTTCGGCTGGCACCATTTCCATGAGTACGCTGAACGCGCCGGCGTCCGCCAACGCCACGGCGTCATCGATGAGCCGCTGGGCATCGTCCCCGCGGCCCTGAACACGGTAACCGCCCAGCGAGTGCTCGCTCTGTGGCGTGAAGCCGATGTGCGCCATCACCGGTATGCCCGCCTGGACCATGGCCCGCACGGTTTCCGCGTAGAACGCGCCGCCTTCGATTTTGACGGCGTGGGCGAGCCCTTCCTTCAGGAACCGGACGCCGGTGGCGACTGCCTGCTGCGGGGACACCTCATAACTGCCGAACGGCAGGTCTGCCACGACCAGGGCCCGCTTTGCGGTACGGGTCACGGCCCGGCACAGGGGCAGCAGTTCATCGACCGTGACCGGGAGGCTGGATTCATTGCCGAAGACGTTGTTCGAAGCAGAGTCGCCCACGAGCAGCACCTCAATGCCGGCCTGGTCGAAAATCTCCGCTGTGTACTGGTCGTACGCCGTCAACATGGCGAAGCGCTCACCATTGGCTTTTGCCTGATGCAGGTGGTGCGTGCGAACCTTGGCTGCCGGTTTGCGGGGGGCTTCCGACGACGGCGGTCCCCCCGCCGCAGGACCGGTGCCGTAAGGGGCGGGTACTTCTGCGGACGCGCTTGAGTCAGGGCTGCTGCTGGTGGAGGCCATAGGCTAGAGCGTAAACCGAGACCCGCAGTCCTAGCTACCGCGGGCCCTGCAGGGCCGGGTGATTCCGCTCACAGGAAGCGGCTGGGTGCTGCCCCTGGCATCAAATCCGGTGCCCTTGGGGTCGAATTCGGCCCGCTTGCGGCTGCGGCACATGTTAACGCTGTGTTTCGCGCCGCACCTGCGCCAGCATCAGGTTGCAATGCTTAGTAAAGTGAGTCGTGAGCTGCCGCCGGCCCCGCGAATACCAGGGGCGGAGGCATGAACGTTGACCCGGAGAAGAGGCTTCATGGACCGCCAGCAAGAGTTTGTCCTGCGCACGATCGAAGAACGTGACGTACGGTTCGTGCGTCTCTGGTTCACCGACGTCGTGGGCTCACTCAAATCGGTGGCACTGGCACCGGCTGAAGTGGAAGGCGCCTTCGAAGAAGGCCTGGGCTTCGACGGTTCTTCGATCGAAGGCCTGGCCCGCGTGTTCGAGTCCGACATGCTCGCCCAGCCGGACCCCGCCACCTTCCAGATCCTGCCCTGGCGCGGCGAAACGGAGCAGACCTCCAGGATGTTCTGCGACATCCTGACGCCGGACGGCGAGCCCTCGGCCGCCGATCCCCGGAATGTCCTCAAGCGCACCCTGGCGAAGGCTGCCGACATGGGCTTCACGTGCTACACCCACCCCGAGATCGAGTTCTACCTCCTGAAGTCCCAGGAGCCCGGTCCGGACGGCTCGCCAATCCCCGTGGATGAAGGCGGCTACTTCGACCATGTGCCGGGCGGCGTGGCCCAGGACTTCCGCCGGACGGCGGTCACCATGCTAGAGTCCGTCGGCATCTCCGTGGAGTTCAGCCACCACGAGGCCGGCCCCGGGCAGAACGAAATCGACCTCCGGTATGCGGACGCGCTCCAGACGGCGGACAACATCATGACGTTCCGCACCGTCATCAAGGAGGTGGCGCTGCAGCAGGGAACCTATGCCACGTTCATGCCCAAGCCGTTCACGGCACATCCCGGCTCCGGCATGCACACGCACTTTTCCCTGTTTGAGGGCGACACCAATGCTTTCTACGAAGCCGGATCCGAGTACCAGCTCTCCGAGACGGCGCGCCAGTTCATTGCCGGCATCCTGAAGCACGCCCCGGAATTGACGGCCGTGACCAACCAGTTTGTGAACTCCTACAAGCGCCTTTGGGGCGGGGGAGAGGCACCCAGTTACCTGAGCTGGGGGCACAACAACCGCTCGGCGCTCGTCCGGGTCCCCCTCTACAAGCCCGGCAAGGGACAGTCTGCCCGGATCGAATACCGAGGCATCGACTCGGCTGCCAACCCGTACCTCGCGTACGCGGTGCTTCTGGGCGCCGGGCTCAAGGGCATCGAGGAGGGCTACCAGCTGCCCGCCGCTGCCGAGGACGACATCTGGTCGCTGAGTTCAGCGGAGCGCCGGGCTATGGGCCACGACCCGCTGCCTGCGAGCCTGCATGACGCCATCCGCACCATGGAGGACTCAGAACTCATGCCGCAGATCCTGGGCGAGCAGGTGTTTGAACACTTCCTGCGCAATAAGCGGGCCGAATGGCAGGACTACCGCCTGCAGGTGACGGCCTATGAGCTGCAGCGCAACCTTGCCATTCTCTAGGCCACGGCCGTGAGTCTGGCCCGCCGTCTCATTGCCGCCGGCTTCAGCGACCTGGAGAAGGGCGAAAGGTTCCTTGCCGCCCCCGAGCTCGACGGCATCGAACAGGACGTGCTGTTCGCAGGCCTCCAGCTCGCCGCGAGCCCGGACGCAGCGCTGCAGTCCCTGGTTCGGCTTATCGAGAAACACCCGGACCTGAGGAAGCTGGCGGCGGCGGACACGGACAGGAGCGAGCCGCTGTACCGGGTGCTGGGCGCCAGTGAAGCGCTCGGCGAGTTCCTCATCCGCCACCCGGAGCACCTCGACGCCTTCGACGTGACCGCAAGCCCGGAACCCCTGCCCACGGACGCGGCCGAGCTGCGCCTGCACCTCCTGAAATCGGTGCACGCCGATCCGACAGCCGCGCGTCCGGTGGCGGGGATAACAGGCACCGAAGCTTACGAGGCGCTGCGCACCGCCTACAGGCGCGGCGTGGTGGACCTGGCCGTGAAGGATCTTTGCGCGGCGGACCCGCTGGATTTCATGCCGGCTGTCGGCGCGGAACTGGCCGACCTTGCCGGCGCCGCCATCGAAGCCGCTTTGGCCGTCTCCCGGGCGGAGGCAGGGGAGCAGTTCAGTCCTGAGGAGGTTGCCGACGTCGGACTTGCCGTGATCGGCATGGGCAAGTGCGGTGCCCGCGAACTGAACTATATCTCCGACGTCGATGTCATCTACGTGGTGGAGAACGGGCAGCTGGAGGACGCGCGGGCAAGCAGCATCGGCACGGCGCTGGCATCGGGCATTTCGCGCGCCATTTCCTCTCCCGCCCGCGAGCCCGGTCTGTGGGAGGTGGACGCCAACCTTCGCCCGGAGGGCAAATCCGGGCCGCTGGTCCGCACCCTTGATTCACACCGCAGCTACTACGCCCGGTGGGCCGAGAGCTGGGAATTCCAGGCCCTCCTGAAGGCCCGGACCATAGCCGGAGACGCCGACCTGGGCGGCCGGTACGAGGACGCGGTGTGGCCCCTGGTGTGGTCTTCCGCGGGCCGGGACGGGTTTGTCGAGTCAGTTCAGGCCATGCGCCGCCGTGTGACGGAGCATATTCCGGCCGCCGAGGAACAGCGCCAGATCAAGCTTGGCAGGGGCGGACTGAGGGACGTGGAGTTCACGGTCCAGCTTCTGCAGCTGGTGCACGGAAAGTCCGACGAGTCGCTCCGGCACCGCGACACGACGTCAGCGATTGCAGCGTTGTCGGCCGGCGGCTACATCGGCCGCGCTGATGCCGCCGCGTTCGACCATGCCTACCGGTACCTGCGGCTGCTCGAACACCGCATCCAGCTGTTCCAGCTCCGGCGGACACACCTGATGCCGGTCAAGGAATCGCTGCAGCGTGCCCTGGCCAAGGCCGTGCTGGGCCCGTTCTCCACGGACCGGCCGCATCCCGACGCCCTCATGGCGACCTGGCAGAAGACCAAACGCTCGGTTCGGGAGCTGCACGACCGGATCTTCTACCGCCCGCTGCTGAACACCGCCGCGAAGCTGAGCAGCGAGGATGCCAGGCTGACACCGGAGGCTGCCCAAGGCCGGCTCGCCGCGCTCGGCTACCGCGATCCGCAGGGGGCGCTGCGCCACATTGAGGCTCTGACGGCCGGTGTGAGCCGGCGAGCCGCCCTGCAGCGGCAGCTCCTGCCGATTCTCTTGGGCTGGCTCGCCGAGGGTGTGGATCCCGACGCCGGGCTGCTGGCTTTCCGCCGCATCAGCGAGGCTCTGGGAACCACCCACTGGTATCTCGGTATGCTGCGGGACTCCGCAGCGGCGGCAGAGCGGCTCTGCCACATGTTGTCCAACTCGCGGCTGATCGCCGACCTGCTGGAAGTATCACCGGAGTCCGTGGCCTGGCTGGGATCCGATAAGGAGCTCACGCCCCTCAGTTTTGAGGCCCAGTGGCATGAGATCGCGTCCAAGATGTCCCGCCATGCTGAGCCGGAAAACGCCATGCGGCTGATCCGGCTGATCCGGCGGCGGGAAATCCTGCGCGTTGCCATCGCTGACAGTGCCGGCCTGCTCGCACAGGACCAGGTGGGTGTGGCCCTGGCAGAAACGGACAGGGCGGCCATCCTCGGAGCCCTGCGCGTTGCGGAGAATATCGTATCCGCGGCGGGCCCGCTGAAAACCTCGGTACTCGTCGTGGCCATGGGCCGGCAGGGCGGACGGGAGATCGGCTACGGTTCCGATGCCGACGTCCTCTACGTCCACCGCGCTCTGCCAGGCTATGCCGACGATGAGGCCCAGCAGCAGGCGGCGAAGATCGTGAACCACATCTCCAGCCTCCTCACCCAGCCCCTGAAGCCCGCCATCATGGCCGAGCGCGTGCTCACAGTGGATGCTGACCTGCGCCCCGAAGGCAAGAACGGCGCCATGGTGAGATCCCTTGAATCGTACGCCGAGTATTACCGGCGCTGGTCGCTGGTCTGGGAAGCGCAGGCCCTGCTGCGCGCCAGGCCCATTGCGGGCGATGACCGCCTCGCGGATGACTTCCTCAGGCTCATCAATCCAATCCGGTACCCGGAGTCGCTGTCCGAGACGGACGTACGGGAGATCAGGCGTATCAAGGCCAGGGTGGAAGCTGAGCGGCTGCCTCGCGGTGCCGATCCGGCCCGGCACCTCAAGCTCGGCCGGGGCGGGCTCAGCGACGTCGAATGGCTGGTGCAGCTGCTTCAGCTGCAGCATGCGGGGCGCCACCCGGAACTGCGGACAACATCAACGCTTGAGCCTTTGCAAGCCGCTGCAGGCCTGGGTCTCCTGGAGGCGGCAGACGCCGAGTTACTGGCCGAGGCGTGGCGCCTCGCCAGCCGTATCCGCTCCGCCAATGTGATCTGGACGGGACGTGCGTCTGACGTGCTGCCCTCCTCCAGGCGGGACCTGGAGGCGGTTGCACGCTGGTGCGGTTATGAGGAAGGGATGGCCACGGCCTTCGAGGAAAACTACCTGCGGGTCAGCCGGCGCGCGCGGGCCGTCTTCGAGAAGGTTTTCTACGGTCACTAGGCCGCGTTTGTCCTGCCCGGGAGGGCTGACACGTCTTGGGGCGAGTGTTAGGTTGGGCCCATGGCTACCCAAATCTTCGTAAATCTCCCTGTCAAAGACCTCGACAGAACCGTGGAATTCTTCACGGCGCTGGGCTTCAAGTTCAACCCGGACTACACCGATGAGAACGCGACCTGCATGATCGTCAATGACGATGCCTACGTCATGTTCCTGGTGGAGGGCTTCTTCAAGACCTTCACATCCAAGGACATCGTGGACGCCACAGGCGGCAGCGAAGTGATCCTGGCCTTCTCCGCCGACAGCCGTGAGGTGGTGGACGAGATGTACAACAAGGCCGTCGCGGCCGGCGGCAAGGAGTCCCAGCCGGCCCAGGACTATGGATTCATGTACAGCCAGAGCTTCCAGGACCTCGACGGGCACCTCTGGGAGGTCATGTGGATGGACCCGGCGGGCCCGCAGGCAGAATCGGCGGCCACGGCCGGACCCTGAGCCGCTCGGATTCCTAAGAACGTCAGACTGAGCGGACATGGATCCCCACGTATGGCTGATCTCCCTTAAGGACCTCGATGAGGACGCGCGGTCCATCCATCTGGGTGAGGTGGCCCGGATGGAGCGCGGACCCGGCCAGGACGACTTCGTCGGCGATCCGCTTCGGATGATGCTGGCCGGCCTTGAAGAACCGTCGAGGATGCCCTATGTCATCGAAGAAGGGGGCCAGGCCGTGGGCGTGCTGACGCTGCAGTCCGGCGCGGCCGGGCTGGCGGGCTGGCCGGACGACGACTCCGTGTGGCTGCTCCGGGGGTTTCTCATTGACCTGCGTTGGCAGGGAAAGGGACTGGGTCCGGCCGCCGCGGCGGCAGCTGTGGAGGCCGCTGCGAAACTCACGGCGAGACGCGGCGGCGGGCAGGCAGGCGTCGTACTTTCCGTTAACGAACGAAACGGATCCGGAGTGGCCGCCTACCGCAAGGCCGGCTTTGAGGACCGCGGCCAGTACCTGGGCGGTGATACCGGTCCGCAGCGCACCATGTACGCGGCGTTCCGGCCGTAAGGCAGCACTGCTGGACGATCCCGACAGGTCCGACTTAAGAAAGCAACCTCCGCACATGGGGGACATGCGGAGGTTGCCGTTCCTAACGCTACCCATCGGTAGGTTAGTCACTCAACTTGACTAGCCCGCCGACGGGTTTGCCTGCTGTTCACTTACCGCACCTATCGTTCGTATACCGCCGCGGTAAACGGCCCATGGGGGAGCTACAGCGGCGGTAGGTGGCCCGCCCACGTCTTGGGGGAGCATGAGCGGGTCACCGCATTCCTTCGGCACATCGATTAGCGGCCGATCGGCCGCGCAGGCGCAGCAGCTGGCATGGGTGGCGAGCGGGCACAGTCGGATCCGGGACAACAAAAAGGCCGGCCTCAGGTGGTGAAACCTGGGACCGGCCTTTTCTGTGGCTTGATTCTTGCGGGCTAGCTGCGGACTACAGCCCGTCCAGCCGCATGATCAACTAGACGCCGTAGTAGAGCTCGAACTCGTACGGGTTCGGGCGCAGGGACAGCGGGCGGATCTCGTTCTCGTACTTGTACTCGATCCAGGTGTCGATCAGGTCCTGGGTGAACACGCCACCGGCCTGCAGGAACTCGTTGTCCTCGCGGAGGGCCTCCAGGGCTTCCTCGAGGGTGCCCGGTGCCTTCGGGATGTCCTTGGCTTCCTCGGCCGGGAGCTCGTAGAGGTCCTTGTCGATCGGAGCCGGCGGCTCAATGCGGTTGCGGATGCCGTCGATGCCGGCCATCAGCTGCGCGGAGAACGCCAGGTACGGGTTGGAGGAGGGGTCCGGAGCGCGGAACTCGATGCGCTTGGCCTTCGGGTTGGAACCCGTGATCGGGATGCGGATACCGGCGGAGCGGTTGCCCTGCGAGTAGACCATGTTGACCGGAGCCTCGAAGCCCTTGACCAGGCGGCGGTAGGAGTTAACCGTCGGGTTGGTGAAGGCCAGCACGGCGGAGGCGTGCTTCAGCAGGCCGCCGATGTACCAGCGTGCGGTGTCGGACAGGCCGGCGTAGCCCTTTTCGTCGTAGAACAGTGGCTCGCCGCCGTTCCACAGCGACTGGTGGCAGTGCATGCCAGAGCCGTTGTCACCGAAAACCGGCTTCGGCATGAACGTAACTGACTTGCCCCAGGCATCAGCCGTGTTCTTGATGACGTACTTGAACTTCTGCAGGTCATCGGCGGCGTGGGTCAGCGTGGTGAACTTGTAGTTGATCTCAGCCTGGCCCGCGGAGCCGACCTCGTGGTGGCTGCGCTCGACGTCAAGGCCGGCTTCATCCAGGGCGACACACATGGCGTCACGCAGGTCAGCCTGCTTGTCGGTGGGTGCGACCGGGAAGTAACCGCCCTTGACAGGGGTCTTGTAGCCCAGGTTGCCGCCTTCTTCCTCGCGGCCGGAGTTCCAGTGGGCTTCTTCAGAATCGATCTTGTAGAAGCTGCCCTGCGGGGAGGACTGGTACTGGACGTTGTCGAAGACGAAGAACTCGGCTTCGGGAGCGAAGAAAGCGGTGTCGGCGATGCCGGTGGAGGCCAGGTAGGCCTCGGCCTTCTCGGCTACGCCACGGGGGTCGCGGTGGTAAGGGTCGCCGGTGCGGGGGTTCACGATGGAGAAGTTCAGCGCAAGGGTCTTCTCCATGCGGAACGTGTCCAGGAAGGCAGTGGTGACATCCGGGATGAGCTGCATGTCCGACTCTGCAATGCCCTGGAAGCCGCGGATGGAAGATCCGTCGAAGAGCTGGCCATTGACGAAGAAGTCGGCATCTACGCTCTTGGCCGGCACATTGAAGTGCTGCTGCACGCCAGGCAGGTCGGTGAAGCGGATATCGACGAACTTAATGTCTTCGTCTTTGATGAACTTGAGGACTTCGTCCGCAGTCTTGAACATCTATGCTCCTTACGCATATGTATTAACTGGCTGGAAGCCAATATGGTCCAGCGCAATCGTGGTCCAGCGCAGACTGACGGGGCGAAAACACAAAAAAGTACCCACGCCTTCAGCTCGCTGGCAACTGTTACCACCCTAGGGACAAGGGATTTCCCGCCGGTGTCGGCATTGTTTCCGGCAGGTTACAGAACCCCCTGATATGTAAACGCTATACGGTGTCCACAGTGTGGTCTATCCGCATCCACACTCTGATCGGTCCGCACGTGCCGGGCAGCCGGTAAACTTGGACGGTGGTAGATCGCAGAGACATTGGCTCCTGGCTGGGCGGACCGGACACGTCCGGTATTTCGAAGTACCCGGGGGAGCGCCTGGGGCTTCCCGAATCGGGCCCCGGATCCATCGCCCGCGCCGGGCGGAGAATCGTGGCGATCATCATCGACTGGACCCTGGCCCTGCTGATCAGCAACTTCCTGTTCGCGGGCAACTCCTGGGCCACGCTGGCCGTGTTCGCTGCCGAACAAGCCCTGCTGATTGGCACCCTTGGCTACAGCATTGGCCACCGCGCCATGGGGATCCATGTTGTCAGGCTTGGCGGTACGCCTGCCGGGCCTGTGGCGGCCTTGGTCCGCACCCTTCTTTTGTGCCTGGTTATTCCTGCCGTGATCTTTGATCCGGACCAGCGGGGTCTTCACGACAAGGCCATGAAGACTGTCCTGATCCGCAGGTAGAGCCAGAGCGGGTAGAGCCAGAGCGGATGAGGTCAGACGTCAGCGGTTTCTTCCTGCGCCGGCTCCCCGACGGTCCGCTCTGCCTCTCCTCCCGCCGTCGCGCCGTCTGCGCTCAGGTGGCCGCGGTTTCCCGCCCAGCGTTCAAACAGCACCGTGGCGAACGGCAGGACGGCCGAGAAGCCCGCGAACAGCGCCACCAGGAACGGCCAGCGCTGCAGGCGCCACAGGGCAAGGGCCGTGATGCCGTAGGCGATGAACAGCGCCCCGTGAACGGGCCCGGCGATTTCCACTCCGAGCTCGGTGGTCTTGGCGATCCATTTGAAGTACATGCCAGTCAGCAGTGCTGCCCAGCTCAGCGCCTCGGCGAGGGCGAGCATCCGGAAGATGCTTATGACGGCGTTTTTTGACGGTAATTTCACAGGTTCTCCGGCATCGTGAGTCGTGTTTCGGCAAAGTCGTATTCAGCGGGCGTATAAAGCGTGGTTGGGCCAAATGAAAACGCCCCGGCAGCCGGAGGGAATCCGGCCGCCGGGGCGGATCAGGAAGTTTAGCGTCCGCGCTGGGGACGGGCCTTGTAGGGGTCGACGCCCTTGGGGATGGGGAGCCGCGTTCCGAGCGACGAGATGCGCTTGGAAACAGCGCTCACCTCGATCTTGGTGAGCTCCTTGTTCAGCTTGTTCATCTTCTTCGCAACCTGGCTGATGGGCGTCTGGCCATCACCCTTGCCGCTCTCAATCACGTGGATGGTCACGTTAGGGAGGATCCGCGCAAGTTTCTTGCGTTCGGCGTCCAGCAGCGGCCTCACCCGGTGCGTGGGGCCCTCGCTGACCAGCACGACGCCGGGACGGCCGATGGCGCGGAACACGGCGTCCTGGGTGCGCGGGTTGACCGCTACCGGCTGCTCTTCGGTGATCCAGCCCCGCTTGAGGGTGCTGAGGGCAGCCCCGGAGGCACCGGGCTGGTTCTCGATCTGGGCGAACGCTGCACGCTCGGCGCGGCGGGACAGGATGAATGTGGCCGCGAGGAAGCCCAGCGGGATGCCTATGATGAGGGCGGTAATCCAGTTTTCCAGCAGGAAGCCGAGGATGAGGCTGACCGCCACGACACCCAGGAAAGCCAGCAGCATGAGCCACGGAACCATCGGATCGTGGCGGCGGGTCATATTGAAGACTTCGCCGATCTGCTTGAGCCGGCTCGGCTTCTTGACCTTTGCCGCCTTGGGCTTGCGCGAGAAGAGTCCGCGCTTGGGGGCGTCAGCCGACGGGGTGTTGTTGCTGGAATCAGGGGATTTCGCCATAGTGCCTTAATTCTACGTGATCCACGACAAAGGGCCGGACCCCGGAGATCCGGCGTCCGGCCCTTTGGCTTAGACAGACAGACGGTGCTAGGAGTGCGCCGCGAGCAGCGAGCTCGCCTCCTGCCGGGTGCTTCCCGAGCTTTCGATGTGCGCCAGTTCGGCAGGGATCTCCCAGCCCTTCTTGCGCATCGCGGTGGCCCACAGCCGGCCGGCGCGGTATGAGGAGCGCACCAGCGGACCGCTCATGACACCGAGGAAGCCGATCTCGTCCGCTTCCTGCTGCAGGTCCACGAATTCCTGCGGCTTGACCCACCGGTCCACCGGAAGGTGCCGCTCGGACGGGCGCAGGTACTGGGTGATGGTGATCAGGTCACAACCGGCCGCGTGCAGGTCCCGAAGCGCCTCGGAAATCTCTTCCCGGGTCTCTCCCATGCCCAGGATCAGGTTGGACTTGGTGACCATGCCCAAGTCGCGCCCCTGCGTGATGACGTCCAGGGAACGCTCGTAGCGGAAGGCGGGACGGATGCGCTTGAAGATGCGCGGCACGGTTTCCACGTTGTGGGCGAAGACCTCCGGCTTGGAGTCGCAGATCGCCTGGATGTGTTCGGGTTTGCCGGAAAAGTCAGGAATGAGGAGCTCGACGCCGGTGCCGGGGTTGAGTTCGTGGATCTTGCGGACTGTTTCCGCATACAGCCAGACACCCTCGTCCTCGAGGTCGTCACGGGCAACGCCGGTGACCGTCGCGTAGCGCAGCTGCATCGCCTGCACCGAACGGGCAACCTTGGTGGGCTCGAACACGTCGACAGGGGAGGGCTTGCCGGTGTCGATCTGGCAGAAGTCACACCGCCGGGTGCACTCGGAGCCGCCGATCAGGAACGTCGCTTCCTTGTCCTCCCAGCACTCGAAGATGTTGGGGCAGCCGGCCTCCTCACAGACAGTGTGAAGACCTTCCTTCTTGACGAGGTTCTTGAGCTGGACGAACTCGGGGCCCATCTGGACCTTGGCTTTGATCCAATCCGGCTTGCGCTCCACCGGGGTGGCCGCATTGCGCTGCTCTATACGCAGCATTTTCCGGCCTTCTGGTGCCAGTGTCACAGTAGAGCTCCTTCGGGGGTTGCAACTAGGGCGTCTTCATTGTTGCGCAGTTCTTCGATGATCCGCGAAACGAGATCTGCCGGAGCCACGTCCCGGCCGGTCTCCTGGGCGATGGTGGTCACGCCGGCATCCGTGATGCCGCAGGCGATGATCTGGCCGTATGGTGCCAGGTCGTTGTTGCAGTTGATGGCGAAGCCGTGCATGGTGACGCCCTGATGGACGCGGATGCCGATGGCGGCGATCTTCCGCGCGGGGCCCTTGGCGTCTTCTTCGATCCAGACACCGGCGCGTCCCTTGATCCGGACGGCAGTGATTCCGTAGTCCGCCAGGACGGCGATGATGACGGCCTCGAGCCGCTCCACGTAGTCACGGATCCCGGCCCGGTTCTTCAGCTTGATGATGGGATACCCCACGAGCTGGCCCGGCCCGTGCCACGTCAGCTTGCCGCCGCGGTCCACCGGAATAACCGGGGTGCCGTCGAAGGGGCGTTCGTGGTCCTCCGTCAGTTTGCCGGCGGTGTAGACAGCGGAGTGTTCGAGCAGGAGTACTGTGCTGGGGGCCTTGCCGGCCAGGACATTCTCGTGGATGTCGCGCTGGAGTTCCCAGGCGTGCGTGTAATCCACGAAATCAGGGGCAAGACCCAGCTGTGTGAACTCAAGAGTCATGGCATCCAGCTTAGACCCGGCCGGCGTCCTGCCGGTCAGTAGTGTGCCCAACCTCTCACGCCTTCGGGGAACCGGGCAGTACCCGGGTCGGCCCCTGTGGATAACTTCTGCAGGAGGTGGTCTTTTCGGGTAGGCATTAAGCCATGGACGATGTGAGTCAGGACACGGATCATTCCGGGAATGGCGAACCGCAGGTTCCCGGCTACCGGGTGTGCCGCCGGCTCGGCAGCGGCGGCAGCGCCGTCGTGTGGCTGGTGACCGAGGAGGTGAGCGGCCGCAAGCTGGCGCTGAAGTGCTTTGGCGCGGCGTCCGGCAGCCCCGGCCCACAGGGCCAAGGGGCGGATTTCGCGGAAGAGGATATCCGCCGGGAAATCCTGATCATGTCCGTCCTTGACCACGGTCACCTGATTAAGCAGCACGACGCCGTCAGTGTCGGCGGGGCCGCGGGCAGCGTCGTCGGGATCCTCATGGACTACGCGCCGGGCGGTTCTCTGCGGCAACTCGTCGGCACCCGTGGCAGGCTCAGCGTCGGGGAAACTGTGACTGTGCTGACGCCCGTCGCCCAGGTACTGGCTTATCTGCACGGCCAGGGATTCACCCATTCGGATGTGTCGCCCGGAAACGTGCTCTTCTCCGGACATGGAAAACCGCTCCTCGCCGACCTTGGCCTGGCGCGGATGGTGGGGGATCCTGTCGGCGTTTCCGAACGTGGAACGGACGGATTTCGCGATCCTTCACCCGTGGATGCGCTCAGGGCGGGCCTGCAGCCCGGCCGCGATGTGTACGCGGCCGCCGCGCTGGGCTGGTACTGCCTCACCGGATCGCCGCCGCTCCCTGCCCCGGACAGGCCGCCGCTTTCGCTGTTGGTGCCCGGCGTTCCGGCCGAACTCGCCGCCGCTCTGGAGGCAGGCCTGAGCGAGGACCGGCGGCGGCGCCCGGACGCCGCGGAATTGGCCACGGCCATCTATCGGAGCGCAGCCGCCGTACCGGTCGACCTTTCGCGCTCGGTGCATCCGACCGTCTTGCCGGAACTGCTGACCCGCACGCCGGAGCCACGGGCCCGCGGACGCATGCGGGAACGGCTCGGCGCCTGGCGGAGGCGCCTTCGTACATCGGCGCCCGCCATGGCGGTCCCGGAGCACCCGGTCACAGCCACAGGACTGCGTGGTGGCCGGCTTCGGGCAACATCCGTGGCCGGTGATCCGGGAGACCAGCCGCCCGCCAGGCGCGGCCGGCACGCCCGGTCGCGGCAGGATCCGCCGCTCTCCGCGCTGCCGCACCCCTCGCCGCATGCGGCCGCCGCACGCCGCCGTCGGAAAGCCGCCTGGGCAGGCCTGCTGGCCGTGGCCGTCATTGCCGGCGCGTGGCTGCTGTTGCCGCCGCCATCGGACCCGGTTCCGGGCGGCAGCACCGCCGCCGGGCCTTCCCTCGTACGCGACAGCACGCCGGCGCCGGCGCCGGCCGCAGCCCCGGCCAGGATTCCGGATGCCGTCCGCAGCCAACTCCACGCAGGAAACCCAGCGGAAGCCGTCAAAGGGCTGGCCTGGCTGCGGTCCAAAGCCCTGAGTGAGGGAAGGCTGGAACTCCTCGCCGAGGTCAACGCACCAGGCTCGGCCGCCGCGGCCGCAGACCGGGGGCTCAGTACCCGGCTGCAGGACTCCCGGACGGTGCTGGCTGGGTTCACCACCAGCCTCGCGGGCATCCGACGCCTGCCGGAAAGCACAGGGACACGGGCGGTGGTCGCCGTGACCGCCACAACGTCCGGATATGTGGAGCGGTCTGCGGCCGGGGACGTGGTGGCGACCGGCCAGCCCCAGCAGCCCCTCGATCTGCGGCTGGTCCTGCTCCGCATGGACGGCAAGTGGCTCGTCGCAGAGATCCTGCCGGGGCCGTGACCTAACCGATGCTGCAGGCCGGCTCCTCCCGGGACCCGGGCGTCCCTTCAGGCACCGCTTCACGCGTGCCTTCAGGCGCCGCCTCAGGCGTGGCCGACAACCCATTCTGCGGCCTGCCGCAGCGTCGGATGCCGCCACACGAATCCGGCCTCCTTCAGCCGGGCAGGCTCCACTTTCTGGCTGGCCAGCAGGAGTTCGTCGGCCAGCTTGCCCATCACCAGCCGCAAGACCGGCGAAGGGACCCGAAACAGTGCGGGCCTGTGCAGGGCCCGGGCCAGTTCCCCCACCAGAGCGTTGACGTCAGCGGGTTCCGGGGCAGAGACGATGACCGGACCGGAGAGTGGAGACGTCAGGAGGAAACCGAAAGCGGCGGAGAGATCCGGCTGGGTGATCCAAGGCCAGTACTGCCTGCCGTTGCCAAGCGGGCCGCCGACGCCCAGACGCAGCAGCGGCAGCAGCCTGCCCAGGGCTCCGCCAGACCGGCTGAGCACCACCGCCGTCCGCGGGGTCACCACGCGGACACCGGCCGGTGCCTCATGCGCGGCGGCTTCCCACTCAGCGCAGATCCGAGCCAGGATGCCGGAACCGGCGGGCGACTCCTCGTGCAGGGAGGTCATCCCCGCGTCTCCGTAATAGCCTGTTCCCGACTGGCTGATGAAGGTTTTCGGCGGCGCGTCCAGGTGCTGCATTGCCGTGGCCAGGGTCCGCGTCGGCCCGAGCCGTGAGCGGAAGAGCTCGTCAATCCGCCGGCCCGTCAAGGGCCGGTCGCCGATGCCTGCCCCGCACAGGTTGATGACGGCGTCGGCCCCTTCAAGGCAGGAGGGGTCGATGTGGCCGGCAGCCGGGTCCCAGCGAACTTCCGCCGGTGAGGCAGGGGTCCTCCTGACCAGTCGCGTCACATCGTGGCCGTCAGCTACCAGACGGGCGGAAAGATCGGTACCGAGGAGCCCTGAGGCGCCGGCCAAGACGATACGCATGATCCATCTCACCACGCCCCGGCACGGCAGGGCACCTCCCCGCCGCCCTTGTTGACATTGACTATGATCGAACGATGACCTCTTCGAGCTACTTCCGATTCCCGCATGTTCACGGCGATCTGGTCACGTTTGTGGCCGAGGACGATGTCTGGATCGCGCCCCTCGGCGGAGGCCGTGCCTGGCGGATTTCTTCCCTGCAGCTCCCGGCCCGCAACCCGCGGTTCACACCGGACGGCAAGAAGCTTGTCTGGACGGTGGTGCAGGGGACGGCACCCGAGGTGGTCATCGCGGATGTCGACGGCGGCGGGTACCGCCAGCTGACCTACTTCGGCCACAGCACCACCAGGGTTAAAGGGTTCACAGCTTCCGGTGACGTGGTGGTCACCAGTGCGTTCCGCCAGGCGGAGGGCAGGTTGACTCACGCCTACAGTCTGCCGACGGAGGGCGGCTGGGCCGAGGAACTGCCCTTCGGGCCCGTGGAGTCCGTCGCCTTCGGCCCCGAGGTCGGAGACGAGAAGCCTGTCGTCGTGGCCAGCGTCCTGTCGCGGGAACCCGCCTGGTGGAAGCGCTACCGCGGCGGGACGGCCGGCAAGCTCTGGATTGATGCCGACGGCAACGGTGAGTTCGCCCGGCTGCTCCCGGACCTGGACGGCAATCTCGCCGACCCCATGTGGGTTGAGGGGCGCATTGCCTTCCTCTCCGACCATGAGGGCTACGGCAACCTGTACTCGGTCCTGCCCAATGGAACGGACCTCCGGCGCCATACGGACCATGAAGACTTCTATGTTCGCCACGCAGCGACGGACGGCAAACGCGTCATTTTCGAGTCGGCCGGCGAGCTGTGGATTCTTCACGACCTTTCCTCTGACGCCGTCCGGCTGGAGATTTCGCTGGGATCGGCCTCCCAGGGCCGCCGTCCCTCCCTGCTCAAGGTCGACAAGCACCTCGGTGACGTCCGGCCTGACGCCTCGGGAGCGGCCAGCGCCGTCGAGGCGCACGGAACCATCCATTGGCTGAAGCACAAGGACGGACCTTCCCGGGTGGTGGAAGCCACTCCGGGAGTCCGGGCCAGGCTGCCGCGTCCCTTGACGGAGGGCCGCATCGCCTACGTAGCGGACCACGATGGGGACGAAGCGCTGTTCATCAAGGAGATCGCCCCCCGGGTTGAGGTACAGGGCGCACGGGTTGACCGTGCAGCCCCGGTCAGGGGGAAGTTCGCGGAACAGCAGTCATCCGGGACTCCGGCGCTGCCGTTGCCCAGCCCCGTCCCCGCGGCCGGCCCCGCCGGCCAGCGAATTAATGTGGCCGTGGCGGACGATTCGCAGGCGGACGTCGCTCCGGCTGCCGGCGCAGAGGACCAGGATGGCCCGGACGCCGGCACGCTCGCCGAGGGCCAGGCCCAGGCCCGCTCCGCAGCCCAGGCGCCGATCCGGATTGCCTTCCCGAAACCCTCGCGGGCCAGCGCCATGGAAACCAGCCCCGATGGCCGCTGGGTTGCCCTGGGCACCGCGTTCGGCGACATCTATGTGGCCGATACGCGTGTGGGTTCGTTTTCCGCGTTGACCAGCATCGGCGAAGGCAGCATCGAAGAACTGTGCTGGTCGCCGGACTCTGCCTGGCTGGCCTGGTCGGAACCTGTGACGTCGTTCGGCTCCCGCAGCCGCCTCCGGCTGGCCCACGTCGGCACCGGGACGGATAAGCCCGAGATCATCTCGGTGACGGACGGCCGTTTCCGCGACCACTCGCCGTCGTTCACGCCGGACGGCAAGTTCCTCGCCTTCCTGTCCAACCGGAGCTTCGATCCGGTCTACGACGGTCATTCCTTTGACCTCTCCTTCCCCAGCCCGATCAAGCCTTACCTCGTCGCGCTGGCTGCGGACACGGCGTCGCCCTTCGGCCCGAGCGTGGACCTTTCCTTCGAACCGGGGTCGGACCAGGACGGCGACGCCCGGGAGTCCGGGCAGCAGGCGCCGCTCAGCGTTGACGCCGATGGTCTCTCGCACCGCGTCGTCAGCGTCCCCGTTCCGCAGGGAAACTACTCCTCGCTGACGGCGGTTGACGGTGCGCTGCTGTGGCTGGACAGCCCGCTGGCCGGCGTGACCGGTGACGGCAAAGCCAGCCTGGAGGACAAGAACGCGGCGCCCAGCCTGGTCCGGTTCGATCTGGCCAAGCGCAAGAGCGCCACCCTTGTGGACGCGCTGGACAGCTACCTCGTCTCCGCCGACGGCAAGAAGGTGGTGGTTATCCACGACAAGCAGATCCGGGTTGTCCCGTCCGACGCGAAGGCCGACGAGGAATCCGGCCAGGTGGTCAAGGTGGACCTTGCCCGTGTCCGAGTGCTGATGGAACCGCTGAGGGTGTGGGGACAGGCCTTTGATGAGGCATGGCGGCTGCAGCGCGACTTCTTCTGGACCGAGGACATGGCAGGCCAGGACTGGGAGTCCATCCACAAGCGCTACCGGCCTTTGGTCGACAGGCTCGGCTCCCACGACGACCTCGTGGACCTGCTCTGGGAACTCCATGGCGAGCTCGGCACGTCCCATGCATACGTCCGGCCGGCAGCCGCCACAGAGGACGGCGGCAACGGACAGGGCCGACTCGGCGCGGACCTTGCATTTACCGGCGAGGGCTGGGAAATTGTCCGCATCCTCGCCGGCGAATCGTCGGATCCGCTGGCGACCTCGCCGCTGTCCCGCCCTGGCGCCGCTGCCAAGGCCGGCGACGTCCTGCTTGCCGTCGACGGCGTCCAGCTCACCGATAGCCTGACTCCGGCCATGCAATTGGTCGGCGCGGCCGGGCGGACGGTGGAACTGACGCTCCGCAACGGTGCCGGCCACGGCCCGGCGGCCGGCGAGCAGCGACGTATTGCTGTGGTCCCCATCAAGGACGAGGAGCGCCTTCGCTACCAGGACTGGGTGGCCGCGAACCGCCGGACCGTGCGGGAGGCGTCCGAAGGAAACTTCGGCTACCTGCACGTCCCCGACATGATGGCCAACGGCTGGGCCCAGCTGCACCGTGACCTGGACACCGAAACAGCGCTGGACGGGCTGATCGTTGACGTGCGCCGGAACCGCGGCGGGCACACCTCCCAGCTGGTGGCTGAGCTGATCGGCCGCAAGGTGACGGGCTGGAGCATGCCGCGCGGCGAGAAGCCCCGGACCTATCCGCACCACGCACCGCGCGGCCCGGTCATAATCCTCACCGACGAGTTCGCGGGGTCCGACGGTGACATCATCACGCAGGTGTCGAAGCTGAGGGGCATCGGCCCCGTGATCGGGACCCGGACATGGGGCGGAGTGGTGGGGATCGACAGCCGCTTCACCCTCGCGGACGGCACCGGCGTCACCCAGCCGCGCTACGCCACCTGGTTTGGCGGCGGGGTGGGCTGGAACGTCGAGAACTATGGAGTTGCCCCGGACATCGAGGTGACGTTCCCGCCGCATGCCTACGCTGCCGGCCGGGATCCGCAACTGGAGTACGGCATCGGAGCGCTGAAGGAAATGGTCCAGGAGATCCCCACGGACCGTCCGCCGGCACGCGAGGGTTACCGCCGGCTGCGGCCCGGGCGGTTGCCTGCCCGCCAGAACGCCGACGGCTGACACGGCCGCCGATGGCAGCTGCCGGCTGACGCCATAAGTAAAGGCCCTGGGCCCGAACTGGATTCTCCAGAACGGGCGCAGGGCCTTTGCTTGTGCGGCACTCCGCTGCCCGCAGCAGCGGAGGCCGGCAATCAGGAAGCGGCGAGCGTGGCGTCGAGGGTGATGTCGATGCTGGCGAGGGCGCCGGAGACCGGACAGCCTACCTTGGCTTCCGCAGCGATCTTCTGGAACTCATCTTCCGAGATGCCGGGAACCTTGGCGTTCAGGGTCAGGTGGCTGCCGGTAATGCCCGTGCCGGGCACGAAGGTGACATCCGCCTTGGTGTGCACCTCTTCCGGCGTGTGGCCAGCCTGGGCGAGCGCGTGGCTGAACGCCATGGAGAAGCAGGCGGAGTGGGCGGCGGCGATCAGCTCTTCCGGGCTGGTTTTGCCTTCAGCGGCTTCGGTGCGGGCCTTCCAGGTGACCTCGTAGGTACCCAGGCCGGAGCTGTCGAGCGTCGTGTTGCCGGCACCCGTCATCAGGTCGCCGTTCCATACAGTGTGTGCGGTGCGTGTTGCTGCCATGTCCACTCCTAAGCTTGGGTTCAATTCAGGATCCGGCTGACGCCCGGTCCTTCCTGCACAATCCTAGGGACTAGCCGGCCCCCTTGCACGGATTGTCCGCTGTCAGAGGATTATGACCGGAGGTCCGGCGAAAGCGTCCCGCCTTGCGCCGGAAACGACGACGACGACGCACCCTCCGCTTGGGTTCCAGCGGTCGGTGCGTCGCCCTCGTCTTTCCCTTGGGGGAATGTCCCTTGCGGGAGAGTCCCTTACAGGAGAGCGGCTACTGCCAGAGAGTGGCGATCCCGATGTTCAGGAGGGCCAGGCCGCCGACGGCGTGCGCGAGGCCGGCTGAGACGGGCTCGTCCTTCTTGTACTTGCGCCGGCCGATGAAGGCCAGCACGCCGACGGCCAGGCCGATGGCGAACTTGATGCCCAGCTTGAAGTAGTTGGCGTCCATATCCAGGGCGGGGATCAGGCCCATCATGGCGATGCCCGTGAGCAGCTGAAGCGCGGCGCCGTCGAACTGCCGGGGGTGGACCGTTGGCTTCTTCATGTTGCCGATCCAGATGCCGACGATCATGGCGGCGCCGACGATGTGCAGGAAGACCATGATGTTGTAGACGATGTTCATGGCACCAGTGTAGCCAGCTCCTTCTACGCTCCGTAGTAATGCCTGCGGTGGGTCGGCGCGCGAAACGCAGGGCACGAAAAAAGCGGCGGCCACTCCGGGTGCGGCGGTTTCCCACCGGTACCGGACTGGCCGCCGCCTTATGCAGCGTGCGGAGGCTAGAGTCCCAGGTCCGCTTCGAACGCGCCCTCTTCGAGGCGTGCCTTCAGCGTCTGCAGGAAGCGTCCGGCGTCCGCGCCGTCCACGAGGCGGTGGTCGTACGTCAGCGACAGGTACATCATGGAGCGGATGGCGATGGAGTCATCGCCGTTTGCGTCCTGTACAACCACGGGGCGCTTCACGATGGCGCCGGTGCCCAGGATGCCGACCTGCGGCTGGTTGATGATCGGGGTGTCGAACAGGGCGCCCACAGACCCGATGTTGGTGATGCTGAACGTTCCGCCGGACAGTTCGTCCGGACCGATCTTGCCGTTGCGGGTGCGGTCTGCGACGTCCGCGATCTTGCCGGCCAGGCCGGCAAGGTTCAGCGTGCCGGCGTCGGAAATGACGGGGACGAGCAGGCCCTTGTCAGTGTCGACGGCAATCGCCAGGTGTTCGGCGTTGTGGTACGTGATTTCCTGCTTGTCTTCGTCGTACGCAGCGTTGAGCTTGGGGTGCTGCTTCAGGGCCTCGGCCACGGCCTTGGCGATGAACGGCAGGAACGTGAGCTTGGTGCCGTTCTGGGCCTGGAACGAGTTCTTGGCCTGGAGGCGGAGCTTGGCCACCTTCGTCATGTCCACTTCGTGCACCTGGGTCAGCTGGGTGGAGATATCCAGTGACTCGCGCATGCGGCGGGCAATGACTTGGCGGATGCGCGGAGCCTTCTGCGTGGTGCCGCGCAGCGACGACGACGCGGCGGAAGCTGCTGTAGGGGCGGAAGCGGCGGGGGCGGCCGGTGCTTCCGGGACAGGCTTGGCCTCAGCGGCGGCCAGGACGTCCTGCTTGCGGATACGGCCGCCGACGCCGGTGCCGGACAGGGCGGAAATGTCCACACCGTGCTGGTTGGCCAGCTTGCGGACCAAGGGAGTGACGTATCCGGATTCGCCACCCGCGGCGGGTGCCTCGGCGGGTGCTTCGGCGGGCGCGGCCTGGGCGGCGGGAGCCGGAGCTGCCTGTGCCGGTGCAGCCTGCGCGGGAGCTGCCTGCTCCGGTGCAGCCGGTGCCGGTGCTTCGGCCGGCTTTTCCGCGGCGGGGGCCTCTGCGGGCTTCTCAGGTGCTGCGGCGGGAGCGGCGGCAGGAGCGGCAGCGCCGGAGCCGATCACGGCGAGAATGGAGCCGACCTCAGCGGTTTCGTCTTCGTTGACGCGGATTTCCTGGAGGGTACCGGCAACAGGGGACGGGATTTCGGTGTCGACCTTGTCGGTGGAAACCTCGAGCAGCGGCTCGTCGACTTCGACGGAGTCGCCAACAGCCTTGAGCCAGCGCGTCACGGTGCCCTCGGTGACGCTTTCACCCAGCGCGGGGAGCGTCACTTCGTGGGACTCGCCGGAGGAGGCAGGGGCTTCTGCGGCGGGGGCTTCCTGGGCGGGGGCTTCTTCAGCGGGAGCCTGCGCCGGTGCTTCCTGGACGGGGGCCTCGGCGGTTTCTGCAGCCGGCGCCTCTTCGGCGGGGGCGGCATCAGCGGGAGCGGATCCGCCGCTGGCTCCGTCACCGATGCGGACCAGGGGAGCACCAACTTCTGCGGTCTCGTCTTCGGCAACGAGGATTTCCTCGATGACGCCGGCGATCGGAGAGGGGATTTCAGTGTCTACTTTGTCGGTGGAGACTTCGAGCAGCGGCTCGTCCACCTCTACCCGGTCACCTACCTGCTTGAGCCAGCGGGTGACAGTTCCTTCGGTGACGCTCTCACCGAGGGCGGGCAAGTTAACGGATTCAGACATGTCGTCCCCGTTCTCCTTATTGATTTTGTGCGGATGATTGCTGGCGTGTTCGAGCTTAGTGCACCCTGCGGATCATGCCGGGTGCACTAAGCACTGGGGTATTTGCGGAGCTGCTTAGCCGTGGAGGGCTTTGCCCGCGAGGGCGAGGTGGGCTTCGCCCAGCGCCTCGTTCTGGGTGGGGTGGGCGTGCAGCAGCTGGGCCACATCCTCGGGGTAGGCTTCCCAGTTCACGATCAGCTGGGCTTCGCCGATCTGCTCGCCCATGCGGGATCCGATCATGTGGACGCCGACGACGGGGCCGTCCTTCTGGCGGACCAGCTTGACGAGGCCGCCCGTGCCCAGGATGGAGCTCTTGCCGTTGCCGGCGAGGTTGTATTCCTGGATCTCGACCTGGTCATCGCCGAACTTGGCCTTGGCGCCCTTTTCGGTGTAGCCGACCGTGGCGATCTCCGGCTCGCAGTAGGTGACCTTGGGGATGTTGACGTCTTCGACGATGACGGGCTTTAGGCCCGCGATTTCCTCGGCGACGAAGATGCCCTGCTGGTAGCCGCGGTGGGCCAGCTGGACACCGGGGACGATGTCGCCGACGGCGTAGATGTTGCCGACGCCGGTGTGCAGGCGCTCGTTGGTGATGACGAAGCCGCGGTCGATGGTGATACCGGCCTCTTCGTAGCCGAGGTTGGCTGTTACCGGGCCGCGGCCGACGGCCACGAGCAGCAGTTCCGCTTCGAAGGTCTTGCCGTCAACCAGTGTGACCTTGACGCCGTTGTCGTCCTGCTCGACGCCCTGGAAGAAGGTGCCGGTGGAGAACTTGATGCCGCGCTTCTTGAAGGCGCGTTCGAGGTTCTTCACGATGGTGGTGTCCTCGTTGGGGACCAGCGAGGGCAGGCCTTCAACGATGGTGACGTCCACGCCGAAGGAGTTCCACACGGAGGCGAACTCCACGCCGATGACGCCGCCGCCCAGGACGATGACGCTCTTGGGGATGTAGTCCATGGTCAGGGCTTCGTCGGACGTGATGACGCGTCCACCGATTTCCAGGCCCGGGAGGGAGCGGGAGTAGGAGCCCGTGGCGAGGACGATGTTCTTGCCCTTGTAGGCGGTGCCGTTCACGACGACGGTGTCGGTGCCCTGAAGCTTGCCCTCACCCTCGATGACGGTGATGCCCTTGGACTTGATGAGGCCCTGCAGTCCCTTGAACTTGCCGGCGACGATTCCGTCCTTGTAGGCGTTGACGGCCGTGATGTCGATGCTGTCAAGGGTGACGTTCACACCGTACTTGGCGGAGTCGCGGGCGTGATCAGCCAGCTCGGCCGAGTGCAGCAGTGCTTTGGTGGGGATACAGCCGTTGTGCAGGCAGGTTCCACCGAGTTTGGCCTTCTCCACGAGGCCCACGGTGAAGCCAAGCTGAACGGCCCGGAGGGCGGTGGCGTATCCGCCGCTGCCGCCACCGAGTACCAGGATGTCGAATTCTTGCGCAGTTGCCTGATCGGCCACTTAGACGCTCCCTCGCGTGAACGATGACACGAGAGTACGCATCATCTGGTCTTGGAACTTGCTCTGCCGTGATTATGCCAGCAGGCCTGTTCCCTTTCATTTGTGACTACCGTGGTTCACCTTAGCGAACCACTTATCCATGCTCCACCTTGCCGGGACATTTGTGGAGCGCTTGTGTCGAGTGTCACGCGGGGGTGTGGCGGACGGATCATGCCGGCCGCCACACCCCGGCACACCGCCGGAGACACGCCCCGGGGCAGAACCGGTCAGGCTCCGGTGAGGAGGTCCTCGGCGTACGCCACGAGCGTGCGGACGGTGCAGCCCGTGCCCTGTTTGGGTGTGTAGCCGTAGGGTGCGCCGTTGTTGAAGGAGGGGCCGGCGATGTCGATGTGCGCCCAGGGGATCGGCTGGCCGTCCTTGCCCTTGCCCACGAATTCGCGCAGGAACACGGCGGCCGTCATCATGCCGCCATGGCGTTCGCCGATGTTGGCGAGGTCGGCCACCTGGGAGTCCAGGCTGGGCCGCAGCTCTTCCGGCAGCGGCATGGGCCAGATGAGCTCCCCCGCGCGGTCGGCCGCCACCTTCAGGGGACCGGTGACACTGTCTGCGCCCATGACACCTGCCGTGCGGTTTCCGAGCGCGATCAGCTGCGCCCCCGTCAGCGTCGCGACGTCGATGATCGCGTCCGGGTATTCCTGGCTCGCCGCGACAATGCCGTCGGCCATGACCAGCCGGCCTTCGGCGTCAGTGTTAAGGACCTCGACAGTCTTGCCCCCGAACATCGTGAGGACGTCCGCCGGACGGGAGGCCGCGCCCGAGGGCATGTTCTCCGCAATGCACAGCCAGGCGGTCGCCTTCACGGGCAGGCCCAGGCCGGCGAGGGTCAGCACTGTATTAAGTACGACGGCGGCACCCGCCATATCGCTCTTCATGTCACCCATGCCGAGGGCGGGCTTGATGGAAATGCCGCCGGTGTCGAACGTGATGCCCTTACCGACGAGGGCGATTTTCCGGGTGGCCTTCGCCGGAGCATATTCGACCTTGACCAGGCGGGGCTGGCGCGAGGAGCCTTTGCCGACGCCCATGATGCCTCCGAAGCCTTCCTTCTCGAGGCGCTTCTCGTCCCACACGGTCACCTTGACGGGCAGTCCCTTGGCCAGTTCCTTGGCGGCGTCGGCGAACGATTCCGGATAGAGGTGGCTGGGCGGCTGGTTCACCAGCGAGCGGGTCGCGTTGACGGCCTTCCCAAGGAGCGCGGCGCGTTTCAGGGCGGGTTCAAGGGCCTTGTCGCCGGCCAGGTCCGTGAAGATCACCGCATTGCGGACGGGATCCTTCAGCCCGTCCTTGGACGAGCGGTACTCGGTGAAAGAATAGGCGCCCAGCGCCGCGCCCTCGGCGACGGCCGCGACGTCGGCGACATCCGCCGTCGGGAAGGCCAGTGTGACCGTGGTGAGTCCCGCCAACTGGCGGACTGCGGAACCGGCTGCACGGCGCAGCGCCTCATGGGTCAGCCGCTGGCCTGCGCTGATCTTGCCTACGCCTGCCAGCACGACGACGCCGTTGCCTGCCTCGGGAAGACCCGGGAGGCGGACAGTCTGGTCAGCCGCCCCGGTGATGCCAAGAACCTTCAACGATTCGGCCAGTGCTTCGGCCGACTTGGCCGTCAGCGGATTCTCAAGCAGGACGGGGCCGTCGGCCCCCTGTCCCACGCCGATGACGACGGCGTCGCTGGCGGCCTTCTTGAGGTCGCGCGCAATGGCGCTAAGGTTGATTTCGCTATTCTTGACCACGAGGATCAGTCCTCAATTCTCTGTGACGATTCGTGCAGGAAGTGCAATGCAAAGGCGCCCTTCCAGGGGTGCCCCGGAGCCGTCCACACGGGAGGCCGCCGGCACGGTGGCCCAAATCAAAGGCCAGTTCCGATCGTAGTCTCTCAGCGGCCGCCCAGCCGGATTGACTGAGAGCCGCGCCACAGAGGCCCAAGGAATGACCCGGACAGCCGCAGCGTTATGGAGAATAACCCCTCCGACCAAGAAAGGAACTCGCCGTGTTTGAACGGATTTCCGGCTCGCTGCTGGACCCCGACGCGCTCTACGCCAAGAACATTGAGCTGTTCCACAGCCCTGAACTGCGGGGGCTGAATCTGGTGATGGGCTTCACCGGCTTTGCCGACGCCGGCCACGTGGTCAGGCAGATCACGGACGAGCTCCTCGACAACCTCGATTCCGAACGCGTCGCCGTGTTTGATGCCGACCAGCTCATCGACTACAGGACCCGGCGGCCGCATGTGTCCTTCGTCGAGGACCACCTTGAGGACTACCAGGCACCCAGCCTCGCCCTCTACCGGCTCGTCGACGGCCTGGGCAGGCCGTTCCTGTTCCTGGCCGGATTCGAGCCTGATTTGCAGTGGGAACGCTTCGCGCGTGCCGTGGTGCAGATTGTGGAGACACTGGACGTCAACCTGGTGACGTGGATCCACTCCATCCCCATGCCGGTGCCGCATACGCGCCCGGTGGGAGTGACGGTGCATGGCAACCGCCCCGAGCTGATCGAGGGCATCTCGGCCTGGAAGCCGACGGTGGAAGTACCCGCCGCCGTGGGCCACGTGCTGGAGCTCCGCCTTGTTGATGCCGGACGGAACGTGGCCGGCTACGTCATCCACGTTCCCCACTATCTCGCCGAAGCCGAGTACCCGCCGGCGGCTGTCGCGGGCCTGGAATACCTCGGCGCCGCCACATCCCTCATGCTCCCCACCGACAGGCTGCGGGAGTCGGGCCGCGACGTCGGACGGCAGATCGCAGAACAGGTCGAAGCCTCGGCTGACGTCCAGCAGGTGGTCGCCAAGCTGGAGGCACGCTACGACGAAAAGGCGGAGGGCACCGTTCGCCGGTCCCTGCTGGCCGACGAGAACGACGAACTGCCAGACGCCGATACGCTCGGAGCCGCAGTGGAGGCCTATCTGGCCCGGGAAAATCCCACGCCATAAGCTCCGTCACTAAATCCCCGAATTAAATCGGATTTGTGTGGGCGCCGGGCATAATGAGATGGTGACTGCCCCCCGCGCCTGGCTCGTTTGGTCCATTGGCATTTTCTCGTACCTGGTGGCGGTGACCCAGCGTACGTCGTTTGGTGTGGTCGGGCTGGAGGCGACCGAACGGTTCCACGCGAGTGCCTCGGCGATTTCTTTTTTCACCGTGCTGCAGCTGCTCGTCTATGCGGGGCTTCAGATCCCGGTGGGAGTGCTGGTGGACAGGTTCGGCTCCCGGGCCATGATCGCCTGTGGCGCCCTGCTCATGGGCCTGGGCCAGCTCCAGCTCGCGTTCGCCGAGAGTGTCCCGGCCGGTGTGGTCGGCCGCGTATTGGTAGGCGCGGGCGACGCCATGACGTTCATCTCCGTCATCCGGCTCATCCCGCTCTGGTTTGCGCCTGCCCGCGTGCCGCTGCTCACCCAGCTCACGGGAATGTCCGGGCAGCTGGGCCAGCTCCTGAGCGTGGTGCCGTTCGCCTTCGTCCTCCACACCGCCGGCTGGAGCCCAGCCTTCCTGTCCCTTGCAGGACTGTCCGGCGTCGCCGTCGTCCTCGTGGTCCTGCTGCTCCAGGACGTGCCGCCCGGCACTCCCCGCCAGGAATCGGTCAAAGGCCTGCGCGCCACCGGTGTATCGCTCTCGCGGGCCTGGAAGCAGCCCGGCACCAGGCTCGGCATGTGGAGCCACTTCACCATCCAGTTCAGCGGCACCGTGTTCGCGATGACCTGGGGATACCCCTTCCTCATTTCGGCGCAGGGCCTGGACTCCGGGACCGTGGCTTCGCTCATGTCCCTCTATGTGGCCGGTGCCATCGGTGCAGGACCCCTGATCGGGCGGTTTGTTTCACGGCATCCCCTCCGGCGCTCAACCATGGTTCTCCTGCTTGTAGCCGCCACGGCAGTCGCCTGGGCGGCGGTGCTCCTCTACCCGGGCCGCTCGCCGCTGTGGCTGCTTGCCGTGCTCGTGGTGGTGCTGGCCATCGGAGGTCCGGGTTCCATGATCGGCTTCGATTTCGCCCGAACCTTCAACCCGGCGCACCGGATCGGCACCGCCACGGGCATTGTCAACGTCGGCGGTTTCTTCGCAGCCCTCATGGCCATCTACCTGATCGGCGCCGTCCTCGACATCCTGTATTCCACCGGGTTCTCCAACGGAGTTCTGTACGGCCTCGAGCCATTCCGCATCGCCCTGTGCGTGCACTTCCTGATTCTGGGAGTCGGATCCGTCGCCATGCTGGTAGTCCGCCGCAAGGTCCGCCGGCAGATGGCCGCCCAGGGTGTGGTGATTCAGCCTCTGCTGCAGGCGATGGCAGAACAGCGCAGGGCACGCATCGCCCGGCGGAAGTCCGCTTCCCGGGGCTGACTTCGTGCAGGCCGGAGCCCTCCCGGGCGGCTGGCGTGTGCCTGACCTGTCCTCCACACCCAACGGTCTTCCACATAGCCCAGGTTGCGGCTGCCGTCGGGGGCGGGAGGGGCGAAAGCTGGAGGCATGAGCGCACCCGAGCACCTGATCATCAGCGGCCCCGAGGACATTCTCGGTTATGTTCCCCACACGCTGGGGTATTGGCCCACCCGCAGCCTTGTGGCAATGACCATGCAAGGCAAACGGCTCGGAGCCACCCTCCGGGTCGATTTGCCGGAGGTCGACATACCGGACGGGGCGCCGTCCAGGTGCGGACGCGAGGACTTCGCCCGTACCGTGGCCGAGTACCTCCTCGCGGATGACCACGCCGACGGCACCCTTCTGATGTTCTTCACGGATGCTGGCTGGGCGGACGCCTCTGGTCCTCCCGGCGGCAGGGCGCTGCTTGCTGACCTTGAATCCGCCCTCGGGCTGGCCGGGATGCCGGTGCGGGATGCGTGGTACGTCGGCGCCGACTACTGGCGGAACGTGTACTGCTCGGACACCGGCTGCTGCCCGTTGCCCGGGCGGCCCCTTGCCGAGATCCGGGACAGCCGCCTCAACGCAGAAATGGTGTACCTCGGAAGCAGTGTGGGTGCGCCGCCCGGGGCCAGCTCCGCCGGAAGTCCGGAGCCGGAGGAGAATCCGGCGGTGCTGGCGGCAGAGCAACGCTGGACGGAAACACTCGGTGACAGAAGGGCAAGCCGGGCCCAATTCGAAAGCGTGCTGGACGCCTGGGAAGTGATACTGACCGCTGAAGCGGGCACCCGGCTGGACCACGATGTTGCCGGTTTCCTGCGCGCCACCCTGTGCGTTCCGCCGTGGCGCGATGCTGTCCTGGTCATGGCCGCCGCAGGCCGGCCAGCCGCGGTGGCCGGTGCTGAGGAGTTCGGCATCTTCTCGGCCCTGCCGGGGCCACCGGCAAGAAGCCCGTCAGGCCTGGAAGTGCCTGCCAGAACGGTTCAAGCAAGGAAAATGCCCGCAAAGACAGAGCCCCGCGGTTTCCTCCAGCCCACCGCAGCGGGGGAGCCTGATTCATCCACTGCCCCTGGCAGCCACGGGGAAATCCCTGGCCGCAGCGAGGTCCCGGCCGATAGCGGGGTCCATGACGATAGCGAGGCCCACGACGATAGCGAGGCCCACGACGATGGCGAGGTCCCCGGCTACGGAGAGGTCCTCCTCGGCCTGACTCCGCTGGTGCCGGACTGGAACAGCATGAAGTCCCTTGAAGACGCGATGCTGCATCTGGCGTCCTGCGGCCCGGGGGAAGCGCAGGCGGCTGCCTGGACGGCCAAAGCCTGGATTGAATGGTGCCGGGGGAGAGGCTCCTACGCCCACGCCTCGCTGACCCGGGCGTTGGAGGCAGCCCCCGGGTACAGGCTGGCGGAACTGCTTTCCGAAGTGGTCAGGCGGGGAACCATCTGCGGCTGGGCCGGACGCAGGGAGGCAGCCTGGCAGAAATTCGGCACGGACGCCGCATAGAACCGTGCGAGCGGCCGGGCAGGACAGCCGCGTATTACGGCCGCGGCGGCCCCTGGCGCGGAAAATCATGAGACAATGGTTGCCGAGACCCGGTTGGGTCCGTGAATCAGTGCTTGCAGTGGCGCCCGGAGACGGGAACATTGCAGCCGCCCCGGCAGTTCTACTTAATGGCTCTGTCGGTCGAGGTTGCACCTGATGTCAATCACGGACTTGACAGGGTCATAGTGGTGTTGCCCGTATGGTGATTCCACAGACCGCCGCTAGAAAGGTTTTCTGTGACCCCGTCTTCCGCGAAGAAGGAACCCGCCGCCCAGGCCGATGAATTGGCCGAGGACAAGAAGGCGGCAACCAACGCCAAGCGTGCAGCCACCCGCGCCGCGAACAAGGCTGCCGCAGTCGCCGGCGGCGACAGCACGTCGGCCGCCGCGAAGCCCGAGCCGAAGAAGCGTGGCCCCAAGCCCGGCGCCAAGGCTGCAGCCGAAGCCGCCGGAAGCCGCTCGACCTCGGATGACGACGTCGAAGTGGATGTCGAAGAGGATCTCGATGACGTGTCGCCTGATCCTGCCGAGCTCACCGACGAACCCGACGAGGCCGGAAAGGCTGCCGCACCCACCGGGTCCGGATTCGTCTACTCCGATGCCGATGACGACGACGCCCCTGTCCAGCAGGTCATGTCGGCCGGCGCCACCGCCGACCCCGTCAAGGACTACCTGAAGCAGATCGGCAAGGTCGCGCTCCTCAACGCGGAACAGGAGGTTGACCTCGCCCTCCGGATCGAGGCCGGCCTCTTCGCCGAAGAGAAGATCGCCGCCGATGACGGCTCGATGGACCCGAAGTACAAGCGCGAGCTTGAATTCATCATCCACGACGGCAAGCGCGCCAAGAACCACCTTCTCGAGGCGAACCTCCGCCTCGTGGTGTCCCTGGCCAAGCGCTACACCGGTCGCGGCATGCTGTTCCTGGACCTGATCCAGGAAGGCAACCTCGGCCTCATCCGTGCAGTTGAGAAGTTCGACTACACCAAGGGCTTTAAGTTCTCGACCTACGCCACCTGGTGGATCCGCCAGGCCATCACCCGTGCCATGGCTGACCAGGCCCGCACCATCCGTATCCCGGTGCACATGGTCGAAGTCATCAACAAGCTCGCCCGTGTGCAGCGCCAGATGCTGCAGGACCTCGGCCGTGAACCCACGCCCGAGGAGCTGGCCCTGGAGCTGGACATGACCCCGGAAAAGGTCGTTGAAGTCCAGAAGTACGGCCGCGAACCGATCTCTCTGCACACGCCGCTTGGCGAGGACGGCGACTCCGAGTTCGGTGACCTCATTGAGGACTCCGAAGCCGTGGTCCCCGCCGACGCCGTGAGCTTCACGCTGCTGCAGGAACAGCTTCACTCCGTGCTCGATACGCTCTCCGAGCGTGAAGCCGGCGTGGTCGCGATGCGTTTCGGCCTCACGGACGGCCAGCCGAAGACTTTAGACGAAATCGGCAAGGTCTACGGTGTCACGCGTGAGCGCATCCGCCAGATTGAATCCAAGACGATGTCCAAGCTGCGGCACCCGTCGCGGTCCCAGGTCCTGCGGGACTACCTGGACTAGGACGTCTACCGGGTGTTCCCGGATTGAGAACGCAACAGCAAGGGGCTGCCGCCGGTTGAACCGGCGACAGCCCCTTGCTGTTGCTGCTTGTGTCCCTGTTGTGTGCCCTGACAGTCGCGTGTTCCGGCAGTCCCGTAGTTCCGGCAGTCGCGTCAGGGCAGCAAAAAGCCAGGGTCCCTTGCCGGAACCCTGGCTTTCATGCTCGCGCTTTTCAGCTGTGTGGTCTAGTCGGCCGGCACCGGTTCCCTCTCGTGGAGCCGGCCCGTCTCATCGTGCCATTCCGAGCTCAGCGGCTTGAGGGTCGCTTCGACGGCACGTGAATGGTGAGCGCAGAAGAGCAGCTCGCCTCCGGAGGACTCGAGTACAACCCGGACGTATGCCTGCGCACCGCAACGGTCGCACCGGTCAGCTGCGTTCAGTGTGCGGTCGGCAACTGCTGTGGTCATGTCGGCCTCCTTAGTAGATCTTTACATCTATATAACCAGCATTCGCGGCCAAACTATGGCAAGGATGGGTCACTTTCGCTGTCCGCGTATCACGTCTGAGTAACGGCAGCCGTTGCCGGGGGCCGTCTCTGGAGTGGCAGTCAGGTGATCGGCGGCCGCGGGACTAGGCTATAGGAAGCCATTTAATGCCCTGCAGGGCCCCGTTGAAGGAGTTCACCACCCGTGGCACCGAGTTCTGAGTACACCGCCCGCCACCTATCGGTGCTGGAGGGCCTTGAGGCTGTCCGGAAGCGTCCGGGCATGTACATCGGCTCCACGGATTCCCGTGGACTCATGCATTGCCTGTGGGAAATCATCGACAACTCCGTCGACGAGGCCTTGGCGGGCTACGGCCACGACATCAGGATCATCCTTCACGCGGACAACTCCGTGGAGATCCACGACGACGGCCGCGGCATTCCCATTGATGTGGAACCCAAGACCGGCCTCACTGGTGTGGAGGTCGTCTTCACGAAGCTGCACGCCGGCGGTAAGTTCGGCGGTGGCTCCTACACCGCATCAGGCGGGCTGCACGGTGTCGGTGCCTCTGTGGTGAACGCCCTGTCCGCCCGGCTGGACGCCGAAGTGGACCGCGGCGGCAAGACCTACAAGATGTCGTTCCGCAGGGGCGAGCCGGGCAGGTTCAAGGACACCGGCACGCGCCCGGATCCGTCGGCCCCGTTCACGCCCTTCGTTGAGGATTCCGTGCTCGACATTGTGGGCAAGGCCAAGCGCGGAGTCACCGGTACGCGCATCCGCTACTGGGCCGACCGGCAAATCTTCACACCAGACGCCAAATTTTCCTACGAGGAACTTGCTGCGCGGGCCCGCCAGACCTCTTTCCTGGTTCCCGGCCTGAAACTGACCGTCCGCGACGAACGCAAGCTCCCCGGCACCCCGGGAGAAAACGGCCCGCACGAGGAAGTCTTCCACCACGACGGCGGGATCTCCGAGTTCGTGGAGTTCCTCGCCATCGACGCGGGAGTCACTGACGTCTGGCGCCTCCACGGCGCCGGGAAGTTCAAGGAAACGGTCCCCGTGCTGGACGAAAGGGGCCACAGCAAGCTCGCCGAAGTGGAGCGTGACTGCGAAGTGGACGTCGCTCTGCGCTGGGGGATCGGCTACGAAACCACCGTCCGCAGCTTCGTGAACATCATCTCGACCCCGAAGGGCGGCACGCACCAGGCCGGCCTTGAGCAGGCCCTCGTCAAGACCTTCCGCAAGGCAGTGGAAACCAACGCCAGGAAACTCAAGGCCGGCAACGACAAGATCGAAAAGGACGACATCTTCGCGGGCCTCACAGCCGTGCTGACCGTCCGCCTGGCCGAACCGCAGTTTGAAGGCCAGACGAAGGAAATTCTGGGCACATCCGCAGTCAAAGCCATCGTAGCGCGGGTCGTGGAGCGCGAGATCACCGCCAAGCTCAACTCCTCGAACCGCAACGACAAGGCGCAGTCGGCCCTGCTCCTGGAGAAGATCGTCAGCGAGATGAAGTCCCGCATCTCCGCCCGCGTGCACAAGGAAACACAGCGCCGCAAAACCGCGCTCGAGACCTCCTCGATGCCCACGAAGCTCGCGGACTGCCGGACGGACGATGTTGACCGCTCCGAGCTGTTCATCGTCGAGGGTGACTCCGCCCTCGGCACCGCGAAGCTGGCACGGTCCTCCGACTTCCAGGCGCTGCTGCCTATCCGGGGCAAGATACTGAATGTCCAGAAGGCTTCGGTGGGGGACATGCTCTCCAACGCCGAGTGCGCCGCGCTGATCCAGGTGGTCGGTGCCGGTTCGGGACGCAGCTTCGCGATCGAGGCTGCACGCTACGGGAAAGTGATCCTGATGACGGACGCCGACGTCGACGGCGCCCACATCCGCACGCTGCTTCTGACGCTGTTCTTCCGTTACATGCGCCCCATGGTCGAGGAAGGCAGGGTCTTCGCGGCCGTACCCCCGCTGCACCGCGTGGAAGTGATCAACCCGGGCCAAAAGGCCAACGAGATGATCTACACGTATTCAGAGGCGGAGCTCCACGCCCTCCTGTCCCGGCTGGCCAAGGAAGGCAAGCGCTACAAGGAACCGATCCAGCGATACAAGGGCCTGGGGGAGATGGACGCCGAGCAGCTCGCCGAAACCACCATGGATCCGAGGCACCGGATGCTCCGCAAGGTGAACATCGAAAACGCCCAGCAGGCCGAAGCCACCTTCGATCTGCTCATGGGCTCGGACGTGGCGCCCCGCAAGGACTTCATCATTGCCGGAGCGGCCAGTCTGGACCGCGACCGCATCGACGCCTGACCTACGGAGGGTACTGTCCAGGTGCTGCGGAGGCGCGCCAGGAGGCGCGCCACGTGGTCAGGCCGGCACGTCAGCCCAGCAGTCCCGGCACTATCAGCAGCGCGGTGGGCATGGCCAGCAGCAGGACGCACACGGCCACCACGGCTGCCCGGAGGGTGGCCGGAAGCGGTTCGCGGGGTGAGAGCAGGCGGCTGACGCGGGACGCCGTCGTGCTGGCCGAGCCAGATCCGCCCGCACCATCGGGCAGCTGCAGGCCCGGCGCGGCGGGTTCGCCCCGACCCATGGCGGCCGCATCCTGCGGTACGGCGGATCCGCTGGCGACGATCGCTATGGCCTTGATCAGCGTTGACTTGCTCTCCGTCCTGAGGGCAACGTCATCGGCGAGCATTTCGATCAGTGAGTTGACGGCTTCCTGTGCCAGGCGGGTCGTCGGCAGCCAGGGAAGGGCCTGGCGCCATGCGGCGAAGGCCCACAGCAGGAGGTGGTGGCGCTGGTTGAGATGGGCGTTCTCGTGGATGAGCACGGCACGCAATTCAGCCGGTTCCAGCGCCGCCATGAGCCCGTCGGAGAGTACCGTGACGGACCGGGCGCCACCCGGCAGGCAGTAGGCCACGGGGGAGTCGTGGTTGATCACCATGGTGCCGGTGCCGTCTGAGGACGGCGACGCCAGCAGCGACAGCAGCTCACGGTGCCGCCTGCGCTGCCGCTCAATCTTGTAGTAGGTCAGCAGCAGGGTAAAAACGAGATGCGCCGTCAGCAGGGCCGCTGCCGACAGCGCAAAAAGGTGCCAGAAGCCGAGCGCCGTGGTGGGGGCATTCTGGAACACCATCGCGGCGAGTGCCCTGAGGCCCGCGAGCAGGTTGTCCCCGATAGGCTCCAGCCCGTAAACCAGCATGGCGCCAATCATGGAAAGGCCACCGGCGAGGCCGATGGCCTGCCACAGCAACATGGCTGTGAAAGGATCCCGCGCCGGCCAGTGGGCACGGGAAAGGAGGATAGGTACCGGCCAGGCCAGTGCTATCGCCAGGACCGCCAGGAAGTATGAGGTCCAGAACATCGTCCGCTAGCTGTGGCCAAGCAGTTTACGCAGCGTCTCGGCTTCACTCTCCGTCACGGAACCGATAAAGCGGGCAAGCACGGCTTCACGGTCCGGAGCCGATCCCAGCACTTCGTGCATGAGTTCGGCGGTGTGGTCCTCCCGGCTGGATACGGCCTGGTACCGGTGCGGCCGTGTGCCGCGTTCGCGCTCCACGAGGCCCTTTTTTTCGAGGCGGGACAGCACGGTCAGGACCGTCGTGACCGCCAGGTCCTTGCCTACATGGCCTGCTGCACCGCCCTGGGCCACTGTGCTCTGCGCCAGCATGTCGCGCAGCGTGTTGGCTGTTGCAGCTTCCTGGCCAGCCCAGAGCAGGTCCATCACTGCCCGTTCAAGTTCCCCAAGACTTGCCATCTGTACATCCTTCTGACAACGTGCCGCCTGCGGCCGGGCGGCCGCCGCGTGCTGTGGTTCAAGATACTCACTCCAAATCTAGCGCGTTTGCGCGTTTCTTTCTACATGAGGTAGAACATCCGGCGCGCCGCCCCTCATTGCAGGCCCTCTGTGGCGGTGCAACCATGTTTACAGCGTCGGAGCGGTGTTCTACACTCGGTAGAAGTTGATGTTCTACGCGACGTAGAAAACAGAGCTTGAGAGCTTGAGACCCAGCCAACAGTAGGGACAGCCTTGGAAGCCTTGGAAATCGCACGCTGGCAATTCGGAATCACCACGGTCTATCACTTCATGATGGTGCCGCTGACGATCGGGCTGGGCCTCGTCGTGGCGGTGATTCAGACCATCTGGCACCGTACCGGCAACCCGGCCTACCTGCGGATGACCAAGTTCTGGGGAAAGCTGTTCCTCATCAACTTCATCATGGGCGTGGCCACGGGCATTGTGCAGGAATTCCAGTTCGGCATGGCATGGAGCGAATACAGCCGCTTCGTGGGTGACGTTTTCGGGGCGCCGCTGGCCCTCGAGGCCCTGCTCGCGTTCTTTGTCGAATCCACCTTCCTGGGCCTGTGGATCTTCGGCTGGAAGCAGCTTAAGAAGGGCGTGCACTTGGCATGCCTTTGGATTGCCGTGATCGGTTCGTTCTTCTCCGCGTACTTCATCATTGTCGCCAACAGCTGGATGCAGCACCCCGTGGGCGTCGAAATGATCGATGGCCGCCCTGTCATGACGGACGCCTGGGCTGTCTTCACCAACAACACCGCCCTCGTCGCCGTTCCCCACACGCTCTTCGGCGCACTGGCCGTCGCCGGCGGGTTCCTGCTCGGCATTGCCTGGTACCACCTCTGGCGGCGCCGCAGGGACGGCATCGACACGGTGGACGCGGATGGCAAGGTCATCGCCGGTTCGGCCGACATCCCGGGCAGGGACCGCACGGACCACACCGTATGGATCCGCTCGCTGCGGATCGGGGCGGTGGTGGCCATGATCTCCTTCGCCGGGACCGCCCTGACCGGGGACCTGCAGGGAAAGCTGATGTTCGAGCAGCAGCCCATGAAGATGGCTGCCGCCGAAGCCGCCTGCCACGACGGAACGGGCTTCTCGGTCCTCAGCGTCGGCAACCTCGGGGCCCGCAACTGCGATGACATCGTGGCACTGATCGAGGTCCCGGGCATCCTGTCCTACCTCGCCAAGGGCGACTTCACCACGGAAGTCAAGGGCGTCAACAGCCTGCTGGACCAGTACAGGGCCGACTACGGCACGCATCTGCCGGACAACCCCATCTACGGGGATCGCGCAGGGCAGGAGATCGAGTACGTGCCCGTCATGGAGGTCACTTACTGGGGATTCCGCATGATGATCGGCTTCGGCGGAGTTGCCGCCCTGGCTGCACTGCTGGCCCTGTGGCTCACCCGCAGGGGCACCGTGCCGGAGTCGCGCTGGCTCATGCGGCTGGCGGTGTTTGGCATACTGGCACCCTTCGGAGCGAACGCCGCGGGCTGGATCTTCACGGAAATGGGCCGGCAGCCGTTCGTCGTGGCACCCAATCCCGACCTCAACGGCATCGACCAGGTCTTCATGTTCACCGCGGCGGCAGTGTCCCCGGGCGTCTCCGCCGGCGAGATCCTGACATCGCTGATCGTCCTCACCGCCATCTATGCGGTGCTGCTCGTGGTGGAGGTGAAACTCCTCGTCAAGTACGTCCGGGGAGGCGTGGTTTCCGCCATGCCGGAACTGGTGAGCGCCCCCGTCGACGAGAACGAGGACGCCACCCCCGGGCCGGGCGGTCCCGGCAAACCCGGAGCCGCCGATGACGTCCTGGCCTTCGCCTACTAGAACCGAGGAAACGGAACATGGAACTGCTGCCCACCGTCTGGTTCATCGCCATCGCCGTTCTTTGGACGGGTTACCTCTTCCTGGAAGGCTTCGACCTCGGCGTCGGCATGCTGATGAAGCTCTTCGCACGCGACAACACGGAACGCCGCGTCCTGCTGAACACCATCGGGCCGGTCTGGGACGGAAACGAGGTCTGGCTGCTGACGGCGGCAGGTGCCACCTTCGCCGCCTTTCCGCTCTGGTACGCGTCCCTCTTCTCAGCCCTGTACCTGCCGCTGCTCCTGGTCCTAGTGGCATTGATCTTCCGGGCTGTCGCCTTCGAATACCGGGGGAAAGTGGACACCGACCGTTGGCGGGACACCTGGGACTGGGCCATCGCCGTCGGCTCCTTCCTCGCAGCCTTCGGCGTGGGCGCCACCCTGGCCCTCAGCACCACCGGCCTTCCGCTGAATGCCAATGGTGACCGCGACGGCGGCCCCTTCTCATGGTTCAGCGGCTACGCGCTGCTCGGCGGCTTTGCCGTGGCGGGGTTTGCCCTGCTGCACGCCCTGGCCTTCCTCGCCCTGAAGACCGACGGCGAGGTCCGTCACCGTGCCCGGCGCTGGTTCGTGCGGCTGCTTCCCGTGCTGCTTCTCCCCATGGCCGGCTGGGCCCTCAGCGTGCAGCTCCTTAGCGGGGAACTGTGGACGATGGCCGCCCTCGTGCTGGCCGTCGTGGCCGCGGTCGCCGCGTGGTTCCTGGCCCGGAAGGCCCATGAAGGCCGCGCCTTCCTGGCAACCGGTGTGTTCCTGCTAGGCGGCGCCGCCTCGATCTTCGGCGCCGTCTTCCCGGTGGTGCTTCCCTCCACGATTGATCCTGCATTCAGCCTCACGGTCTCCAACGCTTCGTCCTCGGACTACACGCTCGGGCTGATGAGCATCGTGGCCTGCGTCGGACTGCCGCTCGTCATCGCCTACCAGGCCTGGACCTACTGGGTCTTCCGGCGCCGTGTCAGCGCCGCCCACATTCCCGAGGCCCACAGCTTCCTGCCGGCGATCGCCGCCAAAGCGCTCACCCGGAACGACTGAGGCCCCGTGAAGCCGCAGTTCCCCGGAGGCCCGTCAACGCGCGCCGCACTGTACGGCATTGGCGTGCTCGCCGCCCTCAAAGCGCTCTCGCTGGTGCTCATGGGCCAGGCCCTCGCGTCGGTTCTCGCCGGCCTGATGGTGCAGGACCCTGCGTGGGCGGACCAGCTGGTCTGGGGCATGGCCGGTGTGGTCCTGCGCTCAGCCACCGTCTGGGCGCAGGGCGCCGCCTCCCGCCGGGCAGCCCTGGGCGTGAAGGAGGAGCTGCGCTCGCAGCTGCTGGAACAGGCACTGCGCAACGGTGTCCGGTCTTCGGGCCCTGCCGACGGCGGCCTCGCCGTGCTTGCGACGCGCGGCCTCGACGCCCTGGACAGCTACTACACGCAGTTCCTGCCCGCCTTGGTCAATTGCGCCGCCATTCCGCTGCTGCTGGGCGCCCGGATCCTGTTTGCCGACTGGGTCAGCGCCGTGGTCATCGTGCTGACGGTGCCGCTCGTGCCGCTGTTCATGGTGTTGATCGGCCGCTACACGGAAGACAAGGTATCGGACGCGCAGGCGGCCCTGTCCCGGCTCTCAGGGCACATGCTGGAACTTGCCAAGGGGCTTCCGGTGCTGGTGGGGCTGGGCCGCGCCTCTGCCCAGCGCCGCGCGCTGGAGGATATTTCCGACGAGTACCGGTCCAAGACCATGGGGACCCTCCGGACTGCGTTCCTCTCTGCCCTGGCCCTTGAACTGATAGCGACCATTTCGGTGGCCGTGGTGGCAGTCTTCATCGGCGTGCGGCTGGTGCATGGGGACATGGCGCTGCAGGCCGGACTCCTCGCCCTGATCCTGGCGCCGGACTGCTACCTGCCGCTCCGGGAACTGGGAACGGCGCACCACGCCAGCGACGACGGCCGGGCAGCCCTCGCCGAGACGACGGCGGTGCTGGACTCACCAGAGCAGCGGCGGCTTGAGCCGCGGCCGGCGATCCACGACCTCACCGTCAGCGGTCTCAGTGCCAGTGACCTTACTGTCTGCGGACTCACCGTCAGCTACGCGGGGAGGCAAGGCGCCGCCGTCGGGCCCCTCAGCTTTACCGCGCCTGCCGGGCGGATCACTGCGCTGGACGGGCCCAGCGGTGCCGGCAAGAGCACCGTGCTGGCTGTCCTCGCGGGCACCATCGGCTCCGGGGGAGGCACCGATGTTGCCGGGACGCTCGGCGGCTTCGCCCCGGCGGCCGTGGCCTGGGTACCCCAGCACCCGGTCATGGTGGCGGACACAGTCCGGGAGGAGATCCTGCTGTATCTTGCGGCTGACCCGCTGAAGGACGGGCACCAGCTCGACGCCAGAGTGCAGCAGTGCCTCGCAGCGGCGGGCGCAGCCCACCTGGCAGGTAAGCACCCGGCAGAACTGAGCCCCGGGGAGCTGCGCCGCGTCGCACTGGCACGCGGACTCGCCCGCATTGCGGCGGGAGCCACCGTGCTGCTGCTGGACGAACCCACAGCGCACCTGGACCAGGCCTCCGCCGAAATCGTTCAGGCTGCGATCCTGGACCTCCGGGGCAGGGCGACGGTGATTCTCGTGGCCCACGACCGGCAAACCCGGGACCTTGCAGATCACGTCGTTTCCCTTCCTGCCGCAGCGAACCACTCCGAGATCGCCGACGCCGCTCCCGCCGTAGCTGCCCGCCCCGCCGTTGCCGCAGCTTACCGGGCCCCGCACCTGGCCCGAGCCGTCCCCACGGCGCTGCCGAATGCTGCCGCAGCAGCTGCGGGTTCCAGCGAGACTGCGGGTTACAGCCAGACTGCGGGCTCCGGCCAGACTGCGGGCTCCAGTGGGTCAGCGGAGTCCCGCGGGACGGCGCACACGGCCGGGCTGCTGGGAAGGCTGCTCGCACCGGTGCTCGGCAGGTTTGCGGGCGCCGGACTCGTGGGAACCCTCGCGTCCCTCTTCGCCGTTGCCCTGTCCGGACTCTCCGGCTGGCTCATCCTGAGGGCCAGCGAACAGCCGCCCATCCTGTACCTGCTCACGGCCATCGTGGGTGTGAGGTTCTTCGGAATAGGCCGGGCCGTCCTGCGCTACTGCGAGCGGCTGGTGCTTCATGACGCCGTCTTCGCATCACTGACGTTGCTGCGCGGGCGGCTGTGGGAGTCACTGAGCCGGCGTGCCCTGTCCCTCCGGCGGCTGCTGCAGGGCGGGAACGTCCTGGGAGTCGTGATCGACGACGTCGATACGGTCCGCGACCTGCTGCCGAGAGTTGTCCTTCCCCCGGTGACGGCTGTGGCAGTAGCCGCAGCAGCCATTGGAACCTCGGCATGGCTCGTGCCCGGCGCGCTGCCGGCTGTCGCGGCCGCCGCGGTTGTCAGCCTGGCCGTGGCACCCGCCGCTGCGCTGGTTGCCGACCGGATGTCTGCCGGCACTGAACAGTCCCTGCGGTCCGGCGTCCTGCGCCGCATCGCGGCTGCCCTCGATGCGCGGGCGGAGCTGCACGCCAACGGCGTGGCGTCGCCCGTCCTGGACCGTATCCGTGCTGACGACCGCGCGGCGACCCGTGCCTCCCAGCGCTCCGCGTGGGCGGAGGGACTCGGGCAGGCGATAACCGTCGCCGCCTGCAGCGCCGGGGCACTGGCCTGCGCCGTGCTGGTGGCGCCGGACGTTCTGGCGGGTGCAGTCGCCGCCCCGACGGCCGCCGTCGTGGTCCTTATGCAGTTGGCACTCGTTGAACCCTTTGCAGGCATGACGACGGCGGTCCGCCAGTACCCCGCGCTGCGCTCGGTGCTCCGCCGCATCGGAGAGTCCGGGGTGCTCACCGAACCGGCCTCTGACGTGCCGGACACGGCTGTGCCGGCATCTGGCGCACCGGCCAGGCCGGACCCGCGGGAGAACGGGCGTCCGGGTGTCGAGATGAAGGGGCTCGCCGCCGGGTGGCCCGGGGGTGCAGCTGTTTTCAGCGGCCTCTCAGCAGTGGCGGAGCCGGGCCGCTGGCTGGCTGTCACCGGCCCCTCGGGCGCCGGCAAGTCCACCCTGCTCGCGGTGATGCTGGGCTTCCTGCCGGCCCGTGAAGGCACAATTGCGGTGACCGGCACTGCGGCCTGGTGCCCGCAGGAGGCCCACCTCTTCGACTCCACCATCAGGGGCAACCTGCTGCTGGGGCGCCGGGAACGGCAGTCGTCGGCGGACGCCGACTCCGAACGGGAGATGCGGCAGGCGCTCGCGGCGGTGGGCCTGACGCCCCTGCTGGAGCGGCTGGATGACGGGCTGGACACTCGGATCGGACCCGGCGGCGCGTTCCTCAGCGGCGGCGAAAGGCAGCGGCTTGCCGTGGCACGCACGCTCATGACCCAGGCCGAGGTGATCCTGCTGGATGAGCCTACTGCCCACCTCGACGCCGAATCCGGCCGTGCGCTGATGGCCGACCTCCGGGCGGGGCTCCTTTCCCGGACGGTAGTGCTGGTGACCCACAACCCCGCAGACATCAGCCCCCTGGACGACCTCCTGTCCCTCCGGCAGGGCGGTGAATCCCGGGGAGCAGAGGAGATGGCGCCGTCGCTGGCCTCCGGTTAGCCTGTTCCCATGACGCCATCCGAGGTTGCCGCCGGCTGCACCGTTGACTTTCCGCTGCTGCGCTGGAGGAGCGCGGGGAACTGGGATGTCCCGGCGTGGGCCGCACTCATAGCCCGGACGGCAGCGGTCGAGAAGCCGGTGTGGTTTGAACACGAGCCGGAGCTGGAACAGATCATGGAGTCCCGGAAGAACCCGCCGGAGCGCAATACCGTGCTGGGGTTCGACCCGGACGGCGTCGCCCGGGCGTATGCACGACTCACGAAGAACAGCGACAGCGAGAAGGCGTACGGCTTCGGCTGCGTCGACCCGCAGTGGCAACGCCGCGGCGTCGGCTCCGCCCTGCTGGAGTGGCTGGAAGCGCGGACCCGGCAGCGTTTCGCGGAGGACGCCCAGGCCGGCGGCCAGGCTACTGAACGAGTTACGGCCGCGCCGCGGCTGCGGATCCACAACGAACAGCAGCACGGGCACCAGGCGGCGCTCTTCGCCAGGCACGGCTACGAGGTGGTGCGCTACTTCAACGAGATGCACCGGCCACTGGCAGGGCCGCTGCCGGACGTCGTGCTGGATCCGGGGCTTGAACTGGTGACCATGGGACCTGAACTCAGCGAGGCCGTGCGGCTCGCACACAACGAGGCCTTCCGGGACCACTGGGGCAGTGAACCCAAGGACGAGGAATCATGGGGATACGTCGTGAACGACCCGCAGGCCCGGCCCGACCTCAGCGCCGTTGTGCTCGAACGCGGCACCGGGATAGTGGCGGGATACCAATTGGCCGCTCATGACGCGGAAAGCGCGGTGACCCGGGGATTCAGCGAAGGCTACACGAACCTGCTTGGGGTGCGGCGTGAGTTCCGCGGGCGCGGCATCGCCAGCGCGCTGCTCGCCGATGCCATGCGGCGCTTCGCTTCGGAAGGATTCGACGTCGCATCGCTGGACGTCGACTCCGAAAATCCCACGGGCGCGCTGGCGCTCTATACCAAGATGGGCTACACACCCGTCAACAGGAGCCTGGCCTGGGATAAGCCGCTAACCCCCACTGCCTGAAAAGCGCAGCTAACCGTCGGCTAACCGTCCACGTCGGCAAGATGGTGGACCACGTCGTGCAGGAAATACTGCGCAAGGGTCAGCACCGTGAATTCCGAACCGTTGCTGCGGAGTCCGGTTCTGCCCCACTGGGATTCCTTGACCCCGGCAAAGGATGCTGCCACCTGCTGCCCCTCGGCCGTCAGTTCGGCGCTCACCACGGCGGGGTCGGAACCGGCGTAATCGTTCTCCACCGCCGTGCGGTCCTGGTCCCAGTTCTCGAACTGTGCGTGGTCATCGGTGAGCATCAGGTTCAGCCGCCGGTCGAAGAGGTTGAAGACGTCCCGGACGTGGCAGGCATATTCGAGCGCCGACCAGGTGCTGTCGTTGGGGCGCTCTGCGACGGCCGGGCGGCGCAGCACTGCCCGCCAGCGCGGGAGCATGTTCTCCACGCTGCCGGGCACGGTGGACGGAGTGACCGTCGAAGCATCGAAACCGCATTCGCTGCACGGGCGGGACAGGACCCAGGTCCAGTCTTTCTCATCCGGAATGATAGGCATGCCAGTAGCCTAGCTCTCTGCAGCCTCAGCCCACGCCATGCTGGGTCCGATGGCCTCTACGGCCTGGGACAGCGGAATGCCGGAACCGTCCCGGCGGCCGTGCTCCTGGGGCAGGGAACGGGCAACGCCGGCCAGGGACGACGCCTTCGCCGGGCCGTGGCCCGCCCAGGCCTGCAGCAGCGTGTCTTCACCCTTGAGGAAGCGGTGCGCACGCACCCCGCCCGTGGCCCGGCCCTTGGCCGGATATTCGGCAAACGCGGTGACCTTGGCGGCCCCCGGCGCGGTACCCGGCAGGGCGCCGTCGGTCCCGGAAATAGTCACGACGACGGCGGCCTCGTCACCGGGGGCAACGGAACCGAAGAAGATCACCTGGTCGCCGGACGCGAGTTTAATGCCCGCCATGCCGCCGGCGGTCCGTCCCTGCGGACGGACGCTGGCCGCGCTGAACCGCAGCAGCTGCGCCTGGCGCGTCAGGAAGACCAGGTCTGTGTCGTCGCTTCCCGCGGGAGCCACGCCCACCACCGTGTCCTTGTCCTTGAGCGCAATGACTTCCCAGTCCTCCCGGTTCAGCGGATAGTCGGGCTGCACGCGCTTGATGACACCCTGCGCGGTCCCGATGGCGAGCACTTCATCCAGCGGCACGAACGCGACGAGGGACTCGCCCTTCAGCAGGGTAATGAAGTCCTTGGCGGGGACACCGCCGGCAAGGTTCGGCAGTCCGGACATCGGGGGAAGGACGGGCATGTCCACCACCTGGATGCGCAGCATGCGTCCCAGCGATGTGATGGCCGCGATCTCGCCCCGCGCGGAGGTCTTGACCACGGAGCGGAACACGTCGTGCTTGGAGCGCGGCCCGGACTCCGCGAGGCTGTCCTGGTTGGAGGTCCTGGCTATCTGGCCGGACGCGGTGAGGATGGCCCAGCAGGGATCGTCCGCGATCTCCAGTGCGAGCGGAACAGCTTTGCCCTTGACTGTCTTGCCCTGGATGCCGTCCGCCGCAGCAGCAACGGTGGGGGAGACCGCCTCGGATTCCAGGAGCACGGTGCGGCGGGGGGTGCCGTATTTCTCCGCGATTTCAGCCAGCTCGCCGGAGACCAGATCCCGCAGCAGCTGGTCGGATCCCAGGATGGCTTCGAGTTCCTCGATCTCGCGGCGGAGCTCGTCCTGTTCCTTCTCGAGCTCGATCCGGGAGTACTTGGTCAGTTGGCGGAGGCGCAGTTCCAGGATGTAGTTGGCCTGGATTTCGGAGAGGTCGTAGATGGACATCAGCCGTTCCCGCGCCGCTGACGCCTCATCCGAGGACCGGATGATCTGAATGACCTCGTCGATGTCCACGATGGCGATGAGGAGGCCTTCCACGAGGTGCAGGCGGTCCTTCTTCTTGCCCAGCCGGAAGGCCGTCCGGCGCCGCACCACGTTGAGGCGGTGGTCCACGTAGACGGTGAGCAGCTGCAGCAGGCCCAGGGTCTGCGGCTGCCCGTCCACGAGGGTGACGTTGTTGATGCCGAAGGAGTCTTCCATGGGCGAGTAGCGGTAGAGCTGCTGCAGCACGGCGTTGGGGTTGAAGCCGTTCTTCAGCTCGATCACCAGGCGCAGCCCGTGTTTGCGGTCGGTGAGGTCGACGATGTCGCTGATGCCCGTCAGCTTCTTGCCGTTGACCGCGTCCTTGATCTTCTCGATCACCTTCTCCGGCCCCACCATGTACGGCAGTTCGGTGACCACCAGGCCCGTCCGGCGGGCGGAGAGCTGCTCCACCTCTACCTTGGCCCGTGTCTTGAAGGAGCCGCGGCCGGTGGCGTACGCGTCGCGGATGCCGTCCAGCCCAACGATCCTGCCGCCCGTGGGAAGGTCCGGGCCGGGCACGAACCGCATGATGTCCTCCAGGGTGGCATCCGGGTTGGCGATGAGGTGCCGGGCCGCGGAGATCACCTCCACGAGGTTGTGCGGTGCCATGTTCGTGGCCATGCCCACGGCGATGCCCGTGGCGCCGTTGACCAGCAGGTTGGGGAACGCGGCCGGCAGGACATCGGGCTGCGTGAGCTGGTTGTCGTAGTTCGGAACGAAGTCCACCACGTTCTCGTCGAGGTGGTCGGTCAGCGTGAGAGCGGCCGCCGCGAGGCGGGCCTCGGTGTAGCGCGGTGCCGCCGGACCGTCGTCGAGGGATCCAAAGTTGCCGTGGCCGTCGATCAGCGGAAGCCGCAGCGAGAAGTCCTGGGCCATGCGGACCATCGCATCGTAAATGGCGGTGTCGCCGTGCGGGTGGAGCTTGCCCATGACCTCGCCCACCACACGGGCGCTCTTGACGTGGCCGCGGTCAGGCCGCAGGCCCATCTCGCTCATCATGTACAGGATGCGCCGCTGTACCGGCTTGAGGCCGTCGCGGGCGTCGGGAAGCGCCCGGGAATAGATGACCGAATAGGCGTACTCCAGGAAGGAGCCTTCCATCTCGGAAGTGACGTCTATGTCGACGATGTTTTCGGTATAGTCCTGGACGATTTCCCCTGACGGGGTGGAATTCTGGCGGCGGGCCATGGGGCTGGTGGATCCTTTGGGGGTGCACTTCGGAAGTCTTAGCTAGGCTAAGCCTATGGTGGAACAGCCCGCGGACGGCATTTATCCGGAATATTGGGAAGCCGATGTCGTCCTGCGGGACGGCGGAACGGCACACCTGCGGCCCATTCATCCATCGGATGCGGACGCCGTGCAGGCTTTCCATACCGGACAGTCGCAGAACTCAATCTACATGCGGTTCTTCTCGTTCAAGGCACGGCTGTCGAGCAGGGAGCTCAAACGGTTCACCGAGGTGGACTACCGCAACCGGGTGGCTTTCGTGATCACCATTGGCGGGGAAATCATCGGGATCGGCCGCTATGACAGGCTCGACGATCCCGCCGAGGCCGAGGTGGCCTTCAACATCGCCGACAAGCATCAGGGCCGCGGCATCGGCTCCATCCTGCTGGAACACCTGGCGGCCGCTGCCCGGGAAAACGGCATCCACCGCTTCACCGCCGAAGTCCTGCCGGAAAACCGGAAAATGCTGATGGTCTTCTCCGACGCAGGCTACGACGTCAGAAGGCATTTCGACGACGGCGTGGTCAGTCTCGAGTTCAACATCGATCCCACCGACAAGTCCCGTGCCGTGATGGAGGCCCGGGAACACCGCGCGGAGGCGAGGAGCGTGCAGGACCTGCTTGCGCCGTCGTCGGTTGCGGTTATCGGAGCGAGCCGCAAGTGGGGCACCGTGGGGTACCAGCTCCTCGAGCACATCATTGAGGGCGGCTTCACCGGCCCTGTCTACGCCATCAACCCGGAAGCGCTGGAGCTGGCCGGGATGCTGTCCTTCGGGAAACTGTCGGAGGTGCCCGGCCCGGTGCAGCTGGCCATTGTGGCCGTGCCCTATGACGAAGTCCCCAACGTGGTGGATGAATGCGCGGCCGCCGGCGTCAAGGGAATCGTGGTGGCAACGGCTGGTTTCGCCGAAGACGGCGACCGCGGCCTCGCGCGCCAGCGTGCGCTGGTCCGCCAGGCGAGGGCCAACGGCATGCGGGTCATTGGACCGGCATCGCTGGGCATGGTGAACACCCATCCTGCCGTGTCGCTGAACGCCTCCATGGCACCGAGCCTGGCCCGGCGCGGGGGACTGGGACTCTTCAGCCAGTCCGCCGCGATCGGTGTTGCCCTGTACGCGGCGTCGAGCCGCCGCCGCGTCGGCATCTCCACCTTCCTCTCCGCCGGCAACCGTGCGGACGTCTCCGGCAACGACATGATGCAGTTCTGGGAGGACGACGCCGATACCACCGCCGTGGGTCTGTACCTGGAGTCGATCGGCAACCCGCGCAAATTCTCGCGGCTGGCCCGCCGTCTGGCCCTCACCAAGCCCGTCATCGTCGCCAAGTCCAATTCCATGGGCCTGCAGCTGCCGCCCGGGCACGCGGTGCGCACCACCCAGGCTCCGGCCGGAGCCCTCGACTCCATGATGCGCCAGGCCGGGGTGATCCGGGTGGAGACCATCGAGCAGCTCATGGACGTCGCACAGATTGTCGCCGCCCAGCCGCTGCCCAAGGGCGCCGGCGTGGCCGTGTTCAGCAACTCAGGGGCACTGGGGAAGGTCGTGGCCGACAGCGCAACGGCCCACGGCCTGGGCGTCGAGGAACTCGTGGCCGATCTGGACCTCGACGCCGGCATGTCACGCGCGCTGCCAGAACTGCAGCGCCGGCTGCGCGAAACGCTTGCCCTGGACGCCGTGCACGCGGCGGTGGTCGCCTTCCTCCCGGCCAGGGGGCTGACGGTCGAGAAAATCGCGGGCGCGCTCGCCGGCTGCTCGGCCGAGGCGGGGAAACCCGTTGTCGCGGCATTCACCGGCATCCTCGACCCGTCCGTCTACGTGGAGGGCATGGTGGGGGATGAGGCCCCCGCTGCGCCGGTCCCGTGCTACTCAAATCCGGGGGCCGCCGTCGCGGCGCTGTCCGTCGTGGTGCGCTACGCCGAGTGGGCCGACCGGGACCAGGGACTCTTCGCGGATCCCGAGGGCTGCGACGCCGACGCCATGCATGCCGATCTTGAGCTGCTGCTCAACGACGTCCGGGGCGAACAGCTGAAGGAGCTGGACCCGGCGGATGCCGCCCGCCTGCTGGGGCACTACGGGATCAAGGTGCTGCCCTCCGAAGGTTTCGTGACACCGGATGAAGCGGTGGCAGCGGCCGACCGGCTGGGCTGGCCCGTGGCATTGAAGACCACGGATCCCACTCTGCGGCACCGGCTCGACCTGGGCGGCGTGCGGCTGGACATCCAGGATCCGGAGTCCCTTCGGCTGAACATCCATCAAATGCGCCGTGCACTCGAACCCTACGGCTCGTCCTCGCTGGAGGTGCAGGCCATGGCGCCGGTGGGCCAGGCCTGCGTGTTCCGCGCCATCGAGGATCCGCTGCTTGGACCGGTGGTCTCGTTCGGGTTGGCGGGCGACGCCGTCAACCTGCTCGATGACTGGGCGCACCGCGTTCCGCCGCTGTCCGCCGCGGACCTCCGGGACTTCATCCGCAGTCCCCGCGCCTCCCGCAAGCTGTTCGGCTACCAGGGGCTTCCCGCCGTCGACATTGCCGCACTCGAAGACCTGGCGGCGCGGCTGACCCGGCTGAAGGACGCCCATCCGGAAATTGCCCTTGTGGAGTTCAACCCGGTCCTGGCCACGCCGCACGGAGTGTTCATCCTCGCGGCTGACGTCCGGATCGGCAACGCCGCCCAGCGCACGGACAGTGCCCGCAGGGCCATGCGCGACTGAACGCTGGTTAGCATGTGCCAAGCCGATCTGTGAAAATGGGGAAATGAGCTCCCAGCCTCCCACCTCGAAGCCTCAAGCACCGGACCACAGCCCCCAGGCTTCCAGCCACCACAGCTCACACAACCACACCGCCCAGGGCCAAAGCCTGGACGGGGCCCTGCAGCAGGCAGGCTTCTACCCGCGGCTCGTGGCAGACGTCGTGGACGATGCCCTCGACGGCCGGGACTGCCTTGCCCACCTGGTGCACCTCGAAACACACTTTGACCGGGCCGAAGTCCGGCGGCACATCACGGTGCTCGTACTGACGGACGACATGCTCGTGATCACCCACGTGGACGACCAGCAGCTCGACGATGCAGGCGAGCAGATCGTGGCGCAGATTTCCACGGAGTCCGTCCCCGTAGCGCAGATCCGGTCCGTCGTGCTGAGCTACATGTACGCCCAGCCGCAGAACTACAAGCCCTCAGATCCCGTGCGCGAGGTCACCCTCTCCATCGCCTGGTCGGGCGGGCAACGGCTTGAGATGGGCCCGGCCAGCTGCGGTGACCCACAGTGCGAGGCGGACCATGGGTACAGCGGAACGATCGCCCAGGAGGACATCGTGCTGCGTATCTCTGCTGAAGCGGATGGCCTGCAGGCGGTCCAGGACGCCAAGCTTTTTGCCCGCGCCCTGCGCGCCGTGAACACAGGTTCTTCCACGCCGGTTCCGCACGGGGCAAGGGCATCGCAGCCCCGCCCCCGGATGGGTGTGTTCTCGAACCGCCTCAGCCGCGGACACCAGCGCTGAGATGGCGCCGGAAAACGGCCTGCCTTCCCACGCTTCCCCTTCAACGCATTCCGCGGCACCGGTCCTTCCCCCGGCCCCGGCCTATGGGCACCGCTCCGTAGCCGACGTGCTGGGCAGCGCTGCGGCGAGCCTCGGCGTTGACGGCTTCGAGAACCGGCTCGGCCTGCCGCCGGCCAAACGGATCTGCGTTGTCCTCGCCGACGGCCTCGGGCGCAGCCTGCTTAAGCAGAAGTCGGCCCACACCCCATTCCTCCGCGGTGTCATGCAGCGGGGCCAGGGCGACGTCCCGGTATGGATCGATTCTGCGTTTCCCTCAACGACGGCCGCTTCCCTGGCGAGCCTTGGCACGGGACTTGCCCCCGGCCAGCACGGGCTTGTGGGGTATGACGTCCTTGACCCCTCCCAGGACAAAGTGGTCAACATGCTGGGCAACTGGGATGCCGGCGTGGACCCGCAGGACTGGCAGCCATTCCCCACGGTCCTGGAGCGGGCCGCGGAACATGTTGACGTTACGACCGTCAGTCTTCCCCAATTCGGTGATTCTCCCATGACCCGCGCTGCCCTCCGGGGAGGAACCTTCATCTCGGGAATCACATCGCATGCCCGCACGGCTGCCGCTGCCGAAGCGATGGCCGCTTCCGACTCGTCCCTCATGTACTTCTACGTGAACGACCTCGACAAGGCCGGTCACCGGCACGGTTCACAGTCGCCGGAGTGGGAACACCAACTCGAAGAACTGGACGCAACGGTGAAGCGGCTTGACTCCGCCCTTCCCGCGGGCACCACCGTGCTGCTCACCGCCGATCACGGCATGCTGGACGTCGCTGAGGGCCAGCGGATCGACTACTCGGAAGACCCCGCACTGGTGGCCGGCGTCAGGCACACAGCGGGGGAGCCCCGCATGCTCCACCTTTACCTCGAGGAAGAGGCGGGCCCCGGCGGTACCGGGACCGCCCGGCAGCGTCTTTTGGACGCCTGGCGGAGCCGGTTCGGCGAGCGTATCTGGGCTTTCACGCGGGAAGAAGCGATTGGCGCGGGCCTCTTCGGTCCGGTCCGGCCCGGCGTCGAGCAGCGGATCGGCGACGTCATGATCGCGGCCCGCGATGCAGTGGCCTTCTACGACACCCGGCGAGTGCGCCTCACCGCCATGGAGGTAGTGGGGCAGCACGGTTCCCTGACCAAGGCGGAGCGGGAAGTTCCGCTGCTCTGCTTCCAGGCTGCGGGCAAGACCCCCAGCCGCGGGAGAACCCGTGGCTGAGCTCGTCTTCTTCTCGGGCACTATGGACTGCGGAAAGTCCACGCTTGCGCTGCAGATGGACTACAACCACCGTGCGCGCGGGCGCGGCGGCGTCCGCTTCAGCTGCAACGACCGCGCAGGCGGCTCACGCATCTCAAGCCGGCTCGGACTGCAGACTGACGCCGTGGAGGTCGTGGACAGCACCGATTTCTGGGACGAAGTGGTACTGCGCCGCACGAGGGGCGTCCGCGTCGACTACCTCATCTGCGACGAGGCCCAGTTCTATTCGCCCGGGCAGGTGGAACAACTCGCGCGGATTGTGGACGAGATTGAAGTCGATGTCTTCGCGTTCGGTATCACGGCAGATTTCCGCACCCGGCTTTTCCCCGGTTCGCAGCGGCTGATTGAACTCGCAGACCGGGTGCAGGTGCTTCAGGTGGAGGCGCTCTGCTGGTGCGGACGGCGTGCCACCCACAATGCCAGGACGGTCGACGGCGTGATGGTCATGGAGGGCGCGCAGGTAGTGGTGGGCGACGTCGAAATGGCCGGCGATGCGGCGCCTGCCAGTGCTCCCGCGGACGCCCCCGGAACGGAGCCGGCGGTGGGGTACGAGACACTGTGCCGGCGGCATTTCATGCGCCGCGTCACCGCCCATGGTGCCAACATCATGGCCCAGCAGGACCAGTTGCTGCCCTTCGAAATTGACGCCTGCCTGTGGCGCGGTACGGGCAGCCGTACCGGAAGTACAGCCGGGAACAGCTAGCCGCGACCCCGCCAGGAACTGACAGTGGCCTAGTCGCCCCTGGTGCCGAAGACTATTTCGTCCCAGCTCGGAACGCTGGACCGCTTGGGCCTCGACGGCTGGCGCTCAGGTTCGTCGCGGTCCTGTTCCTGGCGTGCGCCCGGCCCCTGATCGGCTGCTGCCCTGCCCGTCTCAAGCCTGCCCGTATCCACCCTGCGGCGTGGAGTTCCCCTGCCGAGCAGTTCGTCCAACCCTGGATTGCCGGCTGCAGGACGGGCGGGGCCCTCTGCCGGCCGGCCTGCCGGCTTGTCGGCGGCGGGCGGAACCATCGGCTTCGCCGGAACAGCGGGCGGAACCGCCGGCTCTGCCGGACGTGCCGGGACCGCCGATGCTGCCGGTGTTTCCTGGCCCGTGTTGCCGACCGGGCGCAGCGGGGACGGGACGATCGTGATCTCGCGTGTGTCCGTGCTGACGCCTTCGTGAAGGGTAAGGGAATCCTGCTGCGGCTCCTGAGGCCGGGGCGCGAGGCTGAGGCGGGACATCATCGAGGGCCGGCCGTCGCGCCGTCGCGTTGCGGGCCCTGGCTCGGCTGCCGGGGAATCCGGTTCCCCGGACTCTTCTGCGTCGCCAGGCTCGTCCGGGTCCGGCTCGGAAGCGGCAGGAAACTCCGCCGGCCGGGGGTGTGCCGCCGGGACACCGTGGGTTAGCAGGAGCGCCAAGGCGTCGTCGCTGTCCTCGTCAAGGCCGAGGCGCTGACCCCTGCGGGAGCGCAGCATGTCCAGCAGGCCGTCGGCGTCCTTCTGGTGGTCGGCGCCCTGCTGGTGGATGCCCTGCTGGTGGGTGCCCTTGCGGGCCGTGGCCTCGGCGTCAGTTTCAAAATCGAACGGGCGGTCCGAAACCGCCGAGAGCCTCCGAGCGGGCACGGGTCCATCGAGGGGCTCCAACTCACTGAGCTGCTGCGCCCAGCGATTGGCATTCTGCAAAGATTTGCGGGACGGATTGAATGTCCACATGGCCGGGGGCTCTTCACCGATGCTGGCATGCCCGCCCGGCTGGGTATCGAACCTTGCCACAACTGTCCAGGTTCCGTCAGGGCGACGCCAGGAGTCCCATTCAAGCGTGGAGGACGCGATGCCGTGTGCGGTGAGGCGGTGGGCCACCATGTCGCCCAGCGTGGCCGGGTTGTCACCGAAGGCTGACCGGTATATGTCGTGGCCGGGGGCGGGCGACGCCACCTCTACCTTCCGGGCCTGCTGTGCCACGTATTCCCGTTCAGCCAGAACCGGGCCCTCGTAACGTTCAACTTTTTCCAGAGGCAGGCCGGAGGCTTCGGCGACCTCGGCCGCAGTGGCGCCGCTGCGGATCTTCGCCTGGATGTCGCGCGGAGAGAGGGCCGCAACCGTCGCGGCCGGTTTCCGTAGGGAAGGCCGGCTTGCCGCCAGCCGTAAGGCCTCGTTGATCGGCAGCTGGAACATCTCGCCGCCGGTGCCGCTCAACAGGAGATGCTCCCCGTCGTCGTGGACGCCTACAAGCCGTAGATCCTGCATACAATCCTCCACCCTGGCATTACTATCAATCGAAACTCTGCCACCCAAGCCTGTCTTTTCCTGTTAGGACGAAGGGCGCGCCGCGAAATTCCGGGACTTCCGGCGGAATGGAAGGACATCGTGGACGGGCGCTGACTATGCCGGAATCTGGCCAGGGACGGCTATGGCTTTTCGGTGCGCCATAGGGAAAAATGGCCCCGAACCGGGCACAAAGGGACGGCGTTCGGCGTTGTGTACGTTGAATTACCCAAGCGAGTCGACGGAGTGTGAGCAGCAGATCATGGCGACAGACTATGATGCGCCGAGGAAGTCGGAGGAAGACCTCAACGAGGATTCGATTGAGGAGCTCAAGACGCGCCGTGCCGATAAACCGACGGCGGTGGTCGAAGAGGATGAAGCCGATCTTGCCGAGGGATACGAGCTGCCCGGCGCCGACCTCTCCGGCGAGGAACTGCTGGTCCGGGTCATGCCTGCGCAGGCCGATGAGTTCACGTGTTCCTCATGCTTCCTGGTCCGGCACCGCTCGCAGATCGCCCGCGAAAAAGACGGCCGCCTATATTGCCGGGACTGCGAAGGCTAGGACCGGCCAGCAGCGTTGCCCGTGCCGAGCGCGGCCACCAGTTCCTCCGGGCGGCGCGTGGACGTCAGCCAATAGGGCGTGGGATCCGAGGGATCGTTGATCTCGATGCGGACCACGGGATCGATCCAGCCGCGGATGCAGAGATAGGCGAGGCCGTTGAGGCGGGTGCCGCGCTCGGCGGTGGCTTCCGTGCCGCGGAACGCCTCAACGTGACCGATGAGCCCGCGCTCGATGCTCGCCCTGCCCACTTGGAGAGTCCGGCCCGTGACTGAAATTGCCGGCGTGGACAGGAGAAGCAGGGCAGCTTCAATGGCGAAGAGAACGGCGGCGGCCGTGAAACCGGCGGCAGGACTGATGGGTGCGAAGACCAGGATGCCTGCGCCCGCCAGGCCGGCAGCAACCAACCAGATCCACACACCGGGCCACAGCTTTTCGGCAAACACGACGGTGTCATCCTGCGGAGGCTGATGGCGGGCAGGCACGGAGGCGCTTGATTCGGGCATGCTCCCAGCTTTCCATCTTTGCCGGGGCTTTTCATCCCGGCAGGTCCTCGCTTGTTCCCGGAGTCCTTCCTAAGTCACGGCCGGTAGGCCGACCGAACCTGCGGGCGATAGAGTGAGGAACTGTGACTGACGAACAAACAGCCATTACCCCAACGCTGCAGCACGCGGCCCCGGAAGCTGTGCTGCCCGCTTCGGCGGAAGCGCTGCGCGCGGCCGAGTATGGAGCGCCAACCGTGCAGATTCAACTTAAAATGCTCGACGACGGCCTGGAAGCGCCGTCCTACGCCCACCCCGGCGACGCCGGCGCTGACCTGCGCGCCCGCGAGGACGTGGTCCTTGAGCCTGGTGAGCGGCGGCTCGTGCCCACCGGCGTCTCCATCGCCCTTCCGGACGGGTTCGTGGCACTGATCCACCCCAGGTCCGGCCTCGCGACCAAGCACGGCCTCACGGTAGTGAACGCCCCCGGTACTGTCGACGCCGGTTACCGCGGTGAAATCGCTGTGACGCTGCTGAATACGGATCGTCATCAGGCGATAGAACTCCGGCGCGGCGATAGAATTGCACAGATGGTCATCCAGCGCGTGGAGTACGCCCAGTTCATCGCTGTAGGGGAACTGAGTGACTCCGTCCGCGGCGCCGGAGGATTCGGCTCAACGGGCGGCTTCACGGTTCCGCGCCCCTAGGTTAGGCGGCCCTGGGTCCCGGTCCGGTCTCCCGGTAGGGACGAGGGCGGCCAGCCAGACAAGATGCGGCGCCCGCGGGCCGGCGCGACAAGATCACAACTAAGGAGACAACCCATGGTTTTTGGGCGGGGCAAGAAAGCCAAGAAGGAAGCGGCCTCAGAGCCGGAGGAAGTCCGGGAGGACAACGCAGCCGAGTCGGCCGGCGCTTCCATTGGGGCATCCAACCGAAGCGTCACCGGTCCCTTTGATGTCTCCGAGATCAGCAGCCGGGACGGTTATGTGGACCTCGGCGCCTTGCTTATTGCCCCGCGCGAAGGCCTTCAGCTGCGGCTGGAGGTGGAGGAGGCGACCCAGCGGGTCGTGGCGGTAACCATGGATCTGAACGGGTCCAGCCTGCAGCTGCAGGCTTTCGCCGCCCCGCGGTCAGAGGGCCTTTGGGACGAGATCCGTGAACAGATTGGCCAGTCGGTGGGCAGCCAAGGCGGCCAGGTCGAAGAAATCCAGGGCGACTTCGGCACCGAGCTCGTGGCTAAACTGCCGGCGAGCGCCAGCGACGGCAGCCAGGGGTACCGTGTAGCCCGCTTCATCGGCATCGACGGTCCACGCTGGTTCCTCCGTGGCGTGTTCGGAGGCGAAGCGGCACTGAACCGGGAGGCCGCCGTCGGCCTCGAGGAGCTTTTCCGCAAGATCGTGGTTATCCGCGGCGACAACCCCATGCCGCCCCGGGACCTCCTGCAGCTGCGCCTGCCCAAGGACGCCGCCGGATCGGTGCCTCCCGCAGGGCAGGAAGCAGGTCCGGAATTCGAACAGCCTGAACGCGGTCCGGAGATCACCCAGATTGGTTGATGCCGGCCGCAGTATGCAGGGCGGGCCCGTACCCATCAGCCGGTTGCCGGAGCGGGGGCGTGTCCTGTGCCATGGCTTCATCGAATCGGTGACCTACGTGCCCGCCACCGAAGTGGCGGCTTTCACGGCCACCGTTGTGGATCACGACCGGCCGGCGCGGGCAACGCCCGCCCCGGCGGCACAGCGCGGCCGTCTTCGGGTCGTCTGGCTGGGGCGCCGCCGCGTACCCGGCATCGACCCCGGGACCGAGGTCAGGCTGGACGGCATGCTGGCCGTGCGCGACGGTTTGCCCACCATGTTCAACCCCCGCTACGAAATATTGTCCCGCCAGGAGAACCCATGACATTGCCAGAAAAGCCCGAACCGGGAGCGGAAAGGCCGGAACCCCTGCCGGCTCCGGACGCTCCTGGCCTTGCGGGCCTGGCCGAAGGCTATGCATCCAAGGCAGGGCTGCACCGCACCGATGACGGCCGCATCGACGTCCTCAAGAGCGCCGGCGGCTACCAGGGGATCGCGGAGAGCATCCTCCCCGGACTGGTCTTCCTCATATCCTTCACCGTCACGGCTAGCCTGACGCCGTCGCTCATTGCGGCGCTGACCGCTGCCGCCGTGTTTACCGTGGTGCGCCTCGTGCAGCGCCGTCCCCTGACACAGGCCCTTGCCGGGGTGGTCGGCGTCGGCATTTCCGCCTGGCTCGCCAACACCACAGGCAAGGCGGAGGACTTCTACCTTCCCGGGTTCCTGACCAACGCGGCCTACATTGTGGCGATGGTTACCTCAATCGCCGTCCGCTGGCCCATTGCCGGGCTGCTGTTCGGCTTCATCCGCAACGAGGGCCTGGACTGGCGGCAACACCCGGGACGGGTACGCGCCTACCAGCTGGGCACCTGGATTATCGTGGGCGTGCTCGCCCTTCGCCTGGTGGTGCAGGTACCCCTGTACCTCATGGGGCCGGACGGCCTGGCCGCGCTGGCAACCACCCGCCTCATCATGGGCGCGCCGCTGTACATCTTGGGCGTGTGGCTGGCATGGCTGGTCACACGGCCGGCGGCAGCGCCGGGGGCTCAGCCTTCGAAGCCGTCACCCTCCAGCGATTCGGCCTGAGCCGCAGCCTGGATTTCATCCGGTCCGGGCGGTTGCTCCTGGCTTTCACCCGATCCAGGCGACAGCAGCTCACGCAATTGCTCCTCGGCAGCAATCGTTGTGACGAAGAACAGCTCGTCGCCGCCGTCGATGACGTCATCCCGGCTGGGCGTGATCGGTGCCTGGTCGCGGAGGATCGCCACGAGGGTCGAGTCCTCCGGCCAGTCGATGCTTCCCACGGTGAGCCCGATGGCGTGCGAGTCATGCGGCACAGTGAACTCCACGAGGGATGACACACCGGTCTGAAGCGTGAGCAGCCGGACGAGGTCACCGATTTCCACGGCTTCCTCGACCAGGGCGGTCATGAGCTGGGGAGTGTTGACGGCGACGTCCACTCCCCAGGAATCATTGAACATCCAGTCATTCTTCGGGTTGTTTACGCGACCCACCGTGCGCCCGACCCCGAATTCGGTCTTTGCCAGAAGCGAGACGACGAGGTTCACTTTGTCATCACCCGTGGCAGAGACCACCACGTCGGCGTCTTCGAGCTTTGCGTCCTGCAGGGTGCTCAGTTCGCAGGCATCGCCAACCAGCCAGTGCGCCCCCCGCAGCCCGCTGCGGCCGATGACCTCGGGCTTGAGATCGATGAGCAGGATCTCATGCTTATGTGCCAGCAGCTCACGGGCGATCGAGGAACCGACGCTTCCGGCTCCGACGATGACGACTTTCACTTAGGACTCCTTGGCGGGTGCTTTGGCGAGAATGTGGGCCACTTCTGCGCTGCGGTCCAGGCGCATCATGGCGTGGACGGTGTCGCCGTCCTGGTACGCCGTGGCGGCGGTGGGAAGCATCCCTTCACCGAACCGGGTCAGGTACGCGACGCGGACATCAGCCGCCTTTTCGATCGAGGACACGGAATGGCCGATCCAGGCGGGGTCGATGGCGAGTTCGCCCAGGACAAGCCGGCCGGATGGTTCCCGGAAGTCACCGGCCAGATGCTGTTCAGGGAGGATGCGACGCAGGACCTGGTCTGCGCTCCACCGCACGGCGGCCACGGTGGGGATGCCAAGCCGCTGATAGATCTCGGCGCGGCCGGGATCGTAGATCCTGGCGACGACGTGCTGCACATGGAAGGTTTCGCGGGCCACACGCGTGGCCAGAATGTTGGAGTTGTCGCCGCTGGAAACAGCGGCGAATGCATATGCCTCGGCGACCCCGGCCTGCTTCAGAGTGTCCCGGTCGAAGCCCACGCCGGTGACTTTGCGCCCGGTGAAGCCGGAACGGAGCCGGCGGAAGGCGCGGTCGTCCTGGTCGATGATGGCCACCGAATGGCCTGCGTCCTCGAGCGTGTGGGCCAGGGTTGCCCCGACGCGTCCACAGCCCATGATCACGAAGTGCGCCACCCGTGTCTCCTCCAGTTGTCCTGCTGCTCCGTAAGACTCTACCGCCGGATTCCCGCCATGACATCGCGCGTGAATCAGACTAACTTTGTCTGGTGCTGACAATTCTGAATGCCGCGAAGCGGGTGCTGGTGGGGAGGCCCTTCCGGACTGACCGGATGGCCCATACTCTCCTGCCGAAGCGGATCGCGCTTCCCGTCTTCGCTTCGGATGCGCTTTCGTCCGTTGCCTACGCGCCCGACGAGATTCTCCTCACACTGGCGCTGGCGGGAGTGAGCGCCGTGGCATTCTCTCCTCTGGTGGGGCTCGCGGTCATGGTGGTGCTGCTGACGGTCGTCGCCTCCTACCGGCAGAACGTCCACGCCTACCCGTCAGGCGGCGGCGACTACGAAATCGCCAGTGTGAACCTGGGGAAGCATGCCGGGCTGACCGTGGCATCCGCCCTGCTCGTTGACTACGTGCTGACAGTCGCCGTTTCCATGTCGTCGGCAGCCACCTACCTGACCACCGCAATTCCGTCCCTCCACGGCCAGCAGGCCGCATTCGCCACCGTCGGCGTAGTGATCCTGGCCCTCGTGAACCTGCGCGGGATCAAGGAAGCCGGAAGCGTCTTTGCCGTGCCCACCTACATCTTCATGGCCTCGATTCTGGGCATGACCGCCGTCGGGATTTTCCAGGCCATGACAGGGCAACTGGGCCAGGCGCCGTCGGCAGCGTTTACGATCGTCCCGGCCCCGGGCTTCGATGAAGGTCTCGTGGGTCTCGCCGGCGCATTTTTGCTGCTCCGGGCCTTCTCCTCGGGCGCAGCCGCCCTGACCGGTGTGGAGGCCATCAGCAACGGCGTGCCCAATTTCCGGAAGCCGAAGAGCAAGAACGCCGCCACCACACTGCTGCTCCTGGGCATCATTGCCTCAGCCATGCTGGCCGGGATCATCTACCTGGCCAATGCGACCAAAGTGCACATCGTGCTGGACCCGGCAACGGAGTTCCTCCTGAACGGGAGTCCGCTTCCTGAGGGCTACATCCAGAGCCCGGCGATTAGCCAGATTGCACAGACCGTCTTCGGGCCGGGATCCATCCTCTTCTATATCGTGGTTGCGGCCACCGGCGTGATCCTGGTGTTCGCCTCCAATACTGCCTTCAACGGCTTCCCTGTGCTGGGTTCCATCCTTGCGCAGGACGGTTACCTGCCCCGCCAGCTCCGTACCCGGGGTGACCGGCTGGCCTTCAGCAACGGCGTGCTCGCGTTGGCCGCCGGGGCGCTCGTGCTGATCATTTCCTTCAACGCCGATGTCACCAAGCTCATCCAGCTGTACATCGTGGGGGTGTTCATCTCCTTCACCGCCAGCCAGCTTGGCATGGTCCGCCACTGGGGCCGCGAGCTGAAGCTGGCCCGGGACAAAGCCGTGCGCCTCCGGATCTTCAAGTCCCGGACCATCAACATGATTGGCTTCGGAATGACGGCGCTGGTGCTGGTGATCGTCCTCATCACCAAGTTTGAGCAGGGCGCCTGGATCGCGCTCCTGGCCATGTTTGTCCTGTTCCTCATCATGTGGAGCATCCGGGCGCACTACGACAACGTGGCCAGGGAACTCGCCGTGGACGAGGACTCCTCGCCGCGGGCCCTGCCCACCCGGGTCCACGCCGTGCTGCTCGTCTCGCACGTCCGCAAGCCCGTCCTGCGTGCCCTGGCGTATGCGCGGGCCTCCAGGCCGTCCCGGCTGGATGCGGTCACCGTGGATATCAACGAGGAAGAGACGGCCCACACGCTGGCGGACTGGGAAAAGCTGGACATCCCCGTGCCGCTGACCGTCCTGGCGAGCCCCTACCGCGAGACCGTCACTCCCATCATGGAGTACATCAAGAACATGCGCCGGGATTCTCCCCGCGACCTGATCGTTGTTTACATACCGGAATACGTGGTCGGCAAATGGTGGGAGCAGCTGGTGCACAACCAGACAGCCCTGCGCATCAAAACGCGGCTCCACTTCGAACCCGGCGTCATGGTGGCCAGTGTTCCGTGGCAGCTCAAATCATCCGAAGAAGCAAAGAAACTGCAGGACATCCAATGAACCCCGAATCCCTGACGTCCTCCGCCGGCACAGAACTGGTGGTGGACATCGGCCCCGTGGCCCACGGCGGGCACTGCGTGGCCCGGCACGAGGGCCGGGTGGTATTCGTCCGCCACGGCATCCCCGGGGAGAAGGCCCGGATCCGACTGACGGATGCGGGGGAGTCCGCCAAATTCTGGCGCGGCGACGTCGTAGAGGTGCTGGACCCGTCGCCGGACCGTGTCCCGCACTTCTGGCGTGTCGCTGATTCGCCCGCTTCGTGGGCGCACGGGCGGCCGCCGGTCGGCGGCGCCGAACTAGGACACATCTCCCTGTCCCGGCAACGGCGCCTCAAGTCCGAGGTGCTGGCCGAACAGCTCAGGCGGCTGGCCGGCGTCGAGCTTTCACCTGAGGTGGAAGCAGTGGGCGCCGCCACCGCCGAGGACGGCGAAACGCAGAGCGGCGGAACGCACGACGGCGGGGCCGGCCTCGCGTGGCGGACCCGGGCCGGGTTTGCGGTCACCCCGGGCGGAAAGCTCGGCATGCACGCTCACCGTTCGGACCAGGTCATTCCTGTCCGGGAAATGCCGCTCGCGGTCGCGGCCATCAACGATCTCCGGCTCTGGGACGCGGACCTGCAGGGCATCGACAGGGTGGAGGTTGCGGCCCCTGCGAACGGTTCCCGCCCCCTCGTCCTCCTTGCCCCTTCGCCCGGCACCCGCGCCAAACGCCTCAGCTCCATCCTGGCCCAGCTCCCCGCGGACATTTCGGTGGCCAGTTTCGATCCGCTCAAGGAGGAGACGCTGCAGCTGCGCGGCCGGACCTGGGTGCAGGAGTCCGCTGCGGGTCACGATTACCGGGTTACCGGTGCCGGATTCTGGCAAATCCACCGGGACGCCCCGGAAACACTGGTCGGTGCCGTCACCGCTTTCCTGCACGACGGCGGGTTCCTGGGGCCGGGCGCGGCAGTGGCCGATCTCTATGCCGGTGCCGGACTGTTCACCGCTCCGCTCGCCGACGCCGTTGGCGAAACGGGCTCCGTGCTGTCAGTGGAAGGTGCTCCCGGAACAAGCAGGGACGCCCGGAAGAACCTCCACGGAGCGCCGCAGGTGGAAATCGTGCAGGGCCGCGTGGAGCGTGTGTTGCGCCAGCGGCCCCGGAACTTCGATGCGCTGGTGCTGGATCCGCCGCGCGCCGGCGCCGGCAAGGCCGTGGTGAACCAGCTCATCGCCGCCGGCCCGCGGGCCATTGCGTACGTTTCCTGTGACCCCGCATCGTTTGCGCGCGACATCGGTTACTTCCAGCAGGGCGGCTGGTCTCTGGCACAGCTTCGGGCGTTCGATCTGTACCCGCACACACATCACCTGGAGACGGTGGCACTGCTGACGCCCCGCGGCTGATGCCACTAGGATGGGCGGAGTAGTCCCACGTCGCGCACCGTATATCACGGCTGGCCCCATGCTCTTTTTGTAGGACCATCTACTAATTAGGCTGACCTAACTAGCAAGCGGTCTACCGCGCGACAAAGATGAAACTGTTGCGAGAGGAGTCCTGCGATGAGCACTGTGGACAGCTTCGGTTCAAAAGGCAAACTTAATGTAGCCGGAACCGAATACGAAATTTTCCGGTTGAACTCCGTTGAAGGTTCAGAAAACCTTCCGTTCAGCCTCAAGGTATTGCTTGAAAACCTGTTGAGGACCGAGGACGGCGCGAACATCACTGCCGATCACGTTCGCGCCCTCGCTGGGTGGGATCCGAATGCCCAGCCCGACACTGAAATCCAGTTCACGCCTGCACGCGTGATCATGCAGGATTTCACCGGCGTTCCCTGCGTGGTGGACCTTGCCACCATGCGCGAGGCGGTGAAGGAGCTTGGCGGCGACCCGAAGAGGGTGAACCCGCTGGCACCTGCGGAAATGGTCATCGACCACTCCGTCCAGATTGATGCTTTCGGTAACTCCGGTGCGCTGGAGCGCAATATGGAGATCGAATACCAGCGCAATGGTGAGCGCTACCAGTTCCTGCGCTGGGGACAGACGGCCTTCGACGACTTCAAGGTCGTCCCGCCGGGAACCGGCATCGTGCACCAGGTCAACATCGAATACCTGGCCCGCACCGTCATGACACGCGAAGTTGACGGCGCTCTCCGCGCCTACCCCGACACCTGCGTCGGCACGGACTCGCACACCACCATGGTCAACGGACTGGGTGTGCTCGGCTGGGGCGTTGGCGGCATCGAAGCCGAGGCGGCCATGCTGGGCCAGCCTGTTTCCATGCTGATCCCGCGCGTCGTCGGCTTCAAGCTGACCGGGTCCATTCCCGCCGGCGCCACCGCCACCGACGTCGTACTGACCATCACCGAACAGCTGCGCAAGCACGGTGTGGTGGGCAAGTTCGTCGAGTTCTACGGCGAAGGCGTGGCCGAGGTTCCGCTCGCCAACCGCGCGACCATCGGCAACATGAGCCCGGAGTTCGGCTCCACTGCCGCAATGTTCCCGATCGACGACGTCACAATCGAGTACCTGCGCCTCACCGGCCGCTCGGAAGAGAACGTTGCCCTCGTGGAGGCCTACGCCAAGGAACAGGGCCTTTGGCACGACCCGTCGAAGGAGATCAAGTTCTCCGAGTACCTCGAGCTGGACCTGTCCACGGTGGTTCCGTCCATCTCCGGCCCGAAGCGTCCCCAGGACCGCATCGAACTGACGGACGCCAAGGAGCAGTTCCGCAAGGACATCCACAACTACGTCACGCTCGAAGACGGCAGCGTGGACGAGTCGCTGGACGAGTCCTTCCCCGCGTCGGACTCGCCGTCGTTCACGCACGCCGACTCCCACACGACTGATTCGGCACGTGTTGTTTCCGCTGCCAACGGTGCCGAGGGCCGCCCGTCCAGCCCCGTCCACATCGAGATGGAGGACGGCCGCGAGTTCGAACTTGACCACGGCGCGGTGTCCATCGCGTCGATCACCTCCTGCACCAACACGTCCAACCCTTCGGTGATGCTGGCCGCCGCGCTGCTGGCCCGCAATGCCGTCGACAAGGGCCTGACCGCCAAGCCGTGGGTCAAGACGTCCGTCGCACCGGGCTCCAAGGTTGTCACCGACTACTACGAGAAGTCCGGGCTGACCCCGTACCTGGAGAAGCTTGGCTTCTACATCGTGGGTTACGGCTGCGCCACCTGTATCGGTAACTCCGGGCCGCTGGACGCTGAGATCTCGGAGGCCATCCAGGCCAATGACCTTTCCGTCACCGCTGTCCTGTCCGGCAACCGCAACTTCGAGGGCCGGATTAACCCGGACGTGAAGATGAACTACCTGGCGTCGCCGCCGCTGGTCATCGCCTACGCCCTCGCCGGAACCATGGACTTCGACTTCGACACCGACGCCCTGGGCCAGGACGAAGCCGGCAACCCCGTCTTCCTGAAGGACATCTGGCCGAACCCGGTCGAGGTCCAGCAGGTCATCGATTCCTCCATCGACAAGGAAATGTTCGCCCGCGGCTACGAGGGCGTCTTCGAAGGCGACGAGCGCTGGAAGGCCCTCGACACCCCCGCTGGCGACACGTTCGCATGGGACGAGAAGTCCACGTACGTCCGGAAGCCCCCGTACTTCGAGGGCATGAAGGCGCAGCCGGACCCCGTCCAGGACATCACTGGCGCCCGGGTCCTGCTGAAGCTGGGCGACTCGGTCACCACCGACCACATCTCCCCGGCCGGTTCCTTCAAGTCGGACACCCCGGCTGGCCAGTACCTGCTGGCCAACGGCGTGGAGCGCAAGGACTTCAACTCCTACGGCTCGCGCCGCGGCAACCACGAAGTGATGATCCGCGGCACCTTCGCCAACATCCGCATCAAGAACCAGCTGCTGGACGGCGTGGAGGGCGGCTTCACGCGCGACTTCACCCAGGCCGGCGGCCCGCAGGCCTATGTCTACGACGCCGCACAGAACTACCAGGCCGCCGGCACCCCGCTGGTTGTCCTGGCAGGCAAGGAGTACGGCTCCGGTTCATCGCGCGACTGGGCAGCCAAGGGCACCGCGCTGCTGGGTGTCAAGGCCGTCATTGCCGAGAGCTACGAGCGCATCCACCGCTCCAACCTGATCGGCATGGGCGTCCTTCCGTTGCAGTTCCCGGCCGGCGAGTCCGCTGCCACCCTGGGACTGACCGGTACGGAATCCTTCGCTGTTGAGGGTGTCACCGCGCTCAACGAAGGCACCACTCCGAAGACCCTCAAGGTCACGGCCACCGCCGAAGACGGCACCGCCAAGTCGTTCGATGCGGTCCTCCGCATCGATACGCCGGGTGAAGCGGATTACTACCGCAACGGCGGCATCCTGCAGTACGTGCTTCGGCAGATTTCCGCGAACTAAGCGGAACCTGCCTTAGGGCGAATAAGGCGGGAAGGCCCCGGCCAGTCACTGACCGGCCGGGGCCTTTGGCGTTCCTTTTCACGCGGCATGCTGCCCCTGCCGGCGCTGACGCGTAGTCCTGCCCGGCGCCGGGGCCCGTCCGGAGGCGTTAGAGTTAAAAGGCATGTCTACCACCTGAAGGAGGGGCCGTTGGGACTCTTGGAGACCATCCGGAATCCGCAGGACCTGAGCAAGTTGTCTGCGGCGCAGCTGGATCAGCTGGCCGGCGAGGTCAGGGAATTCCTGATCGGCAACGTCTCCCAGACGGGCGGGCACCTTGGCCCCAACCTCGGCGTTGTCGAGCTGACCATGGCGGTGCACCGGATCTTTGATTCGCCCCGCGACAGCATCGTCTTTGACACGGGCCACCAGTCGTACGTGCACAAACTCCTTACCGGACGCCAGGATTTCAGCACCCTCCGCCAGCAGGGCGGGCTGTCCGGATATCCTGACCGCGCTGAATCCGAGCACGACATTGTCGAAAGCTCGCACGCCTCGTCCTCCCTGTCCTGGGCCGACGGGATTTCCCGTGCCCGCCAGCTGACGGGCGACGGCGACCGTTACGTTATCGCCATCGTCGGGGACGGCGCCCTCACGGGCGGCATGGCCTGGGAAGCCATCAACAACATCGCCGCCGACAAGCGGCGCCGCGTCGTCATCGTGGTCAACGACAACGGCCGATCCTATGCCCCCACCGTTGGCGGATTTGCCGATTACCTTGCGTCCCTTCGCCCCACCATCGACTCGCTCCGGGCTGCCCCCGCCTACGAAGTCGCCCTCGACTGGTGGAAGAAGAAGCTCCAGAGCGGCGGACCCGTGGGCCAGTTCACGTACAAAAGCCTCCATGCGATGAAAAAGGGCATCAAGGACTGGTGGGCTCCCCAAGGCATGTTCGAGGACCTCGGCATGAAGTACATCGGCCCGGTGGACGGCCACAACCTCCAGGCCCTGGAGCATGCCCTCTCCACCGCCAAGAACTATGCCGGCCCGGTGATTGTGCACGCCATGACGGAGAAGGGCCACGGCTACGCGCCCGCACGTGCGCACGAAGCCGACCAGTTCCACGCGGTCGGGATCATCGACCCCGAAACCGGCGAGCCCGCCGATGCCGGGGGTGCGAAGTCCTGGACCTCCGTCTTTGCGGATGAAATCGCCGACATCGCCGACGAGCGCAAGGACATCGTGGGGATCACCGGCGCGATGCTCATCCCCGTGGGCCTGCACAAGTTTGCCGCCCGCCACCCGGAGCGGGTGTTTGACGTCGGCATCGCCGAACAGCACGCCCTCACCTCCGCCGCCGGCATGGCCTTCGGCGGACTGCACCCCGTCGTCGCCGTATATGCCACCTTCCTCAACCGCGCCTTCGACCAGCTGCTCATGGATGTTGCCCTGCACAAGGCGGGCGTCACCATTGTGCTGGACCGCGCCGGTGTCACGGGCCCCGACGGCGCGAGTCACCACGGCATGTGGGACATGGCGATGGTCCAGATCGTGCCCGGGCTGCACCTGGCGGCGCCGCGCGACGCCACAAGGCTCCGTGAAGAACTGCGCGGGGCCGTGGCCATCAAGGATGCCCCCACAGTGGTCCGCTACTCAAAGGGCACAGTCGGGGCGGAGATCGAAGCCATCGAGCGGCTGAGTGACGGCGTGGACGTGCTTGCCCGGCGTCCCTCCGGTTCCACCGAAAACGACGTCCTCATCGTCAGCGTGGGCGCCATGTCCGAACTCGCCCTCAACGTCTCAAACCGGCTCGGCGCGCAGGGCATCAGCTCCACTGTCGTCGATCCGCGCTGGGTGCTTCCGGTCCGGAAATCGATCATCGCCCTGGCCGCCCGGCACCGCCTGGTGATCTGCATAGAAGACGGGGTCCGTGCCGGAGGCGTGGGGTCCAGGATCCGCCAGGAGATGCGGGCGGCTGGCGTGGACACGGCGCTGAATGAAGTGGGCCTGCCCGTGGAGTTCCTGGATCACGGCTCCCGCAGCCAGGTTCTGGAACGCGTAGGCCTCACCGCGCAGCAGATCACCCACGACGTTGTCGCACAGGTTCTGGGCACCAAGGTGCCCTTCGCCCGTCCCCTGCCGGGGCAGGAGCACCCCACCACAGGAAGCCTGCCCAAGCTGTAGGGTCGGTTCAGCGCCGGCTGGCGTCCCACGAGAATTACCAGGCCGTAGAGGCATAACTCCCACCGTTCGGCGGCGCAGGCCGCGGGCGATCCAAAGGACGGGCATGAGCGGAATCATCCGGGTTTACAAGCGTGACGAAGAAGGGGTCCTCCAGTTCAGGGAGGCTTGGTTTGACGAGGACTATAGCCAGTTCGTCACTAACCACGGGACTGTAGGGCACCAGAGCAAGACCGATGAAACGGACGTCGCTGACAGCGAGGCGGCCGAGCGGCTGATGGATGCCTTCGCCGCGCAGTGCGCCGAGGACGGCTATGCCGAGATTCCCGACGAAGAGCAGTACTGGGTGGTGGCGCAGTACGCCCTGAAGACCCGGGAAGGTACCAGCCGGGACCGGTATCTTGAGGAGAAAGCCAAGGACGCCCTGACCAGCCACCTTGCATGGCGCGGGCTGGGCACGGTTGAGCGCTCGGAGTTCAGCGACTCCAAACTCAACATTTTCTGCCTGTGTCCGGATGTGAACAAGGCCGTGAACGCCATCAAGGTCTGCATCCGCGGCGAGGACCTGGACTTCACCAAGCTGAGCATCGGTGCCGCCCCGTTCAGTGATCCAACTGCCCTGAAACTCAAGCACTCACCGAAGCAGGCCGCCGGGTTCGCGTTGTAGCGGCCGTTATAGGGTGTTTTCATGACTGAATATCGCCGCCTGGGAAAATCCGGACTGACTGTCTCTGTGGTGGGACTCGGCTGCAACAACCTGGGCCGGGCAAATACGGTGACAGAGTCACAGGAGGGGGCTGACGCCGTCGTCCATGCCGCCCTTGACGCGGGCGTGACGTTGTTCGACGTCGCGGATTCCTACGGCCGGGAACCCGGCCTGAGTGAAACCATGCTCGGCAAGGCGCTTGGACGCAGGCGCGACGAAGCTGTGGTGGCGACCAAATTCGGCCTGGATATGCGCGGGACCAACGGCAAGGATTACGGTGCCCGCGGTTCGCGGAGCTACATCATCCGCGCCGCCGAGGCTTCCCTGCGGCGGCTGGGCACGGACTGGATCGACCTGTACCAGTTCCATACGCCGGATCCGCTGACGCCGATCGAAGAGACGCTGGATGCCCTGAACGAGCTGGTGGCCAGCGGCAAGGTCCGCTACATCGGCCATTCCAACCGGGCAGGCTGGCAAATCGCCGAGGCCGAATTCGTGGCCCGGGCCAGGGGCGGTGCCCGCTTCATTTCGGCGCAGAACCACTACAACCTGCTGGACCGCCGCGCCGAGCTGGAGGTCATTCCGGCCGCTGAGGCCTATGGCATCGGTGTGCTGCCGTACTTCCCGCTGGCGAACGGACTGCTGACAGGAAAATACGCACCGCACCAGGCGCCCGAAGGCTCGCGCCTCAGCCACACGCGGACCCACCTGGTGGACGAAGCCGACTGGCAGCAGTTGAAACAGTTCAGCGCCTTTGCCGCGGACCGCGGCCTCAGCGAAGTGCAGGTGGCGTTCTCCTGGCTGGCGGCGCAGCCAGCCGTCAGCAGCGTCATTGCCGGAGCCACGCGGCCCGAACAGGTCCGGCAGAATGCGGAGGCGGTGGCCTGGGTCCCGGACAAGGCGGAGCTGGAAGAGCTGGACGCCATTTTCCCGCGGACCCCCAAGGTGGCCCTGTTCTAATGGACCTGTTCTGATGGACGCTGCCCCGATGGACGCTGACGTGATGGACGCTGGCGTGATGCACTCCGTCCTGATGGACGTCGATACCGGGATCGACGACGCCCTGGCGCTGGTTTACCTGCTGTCCCGCCCGGAGGTCCGGATCGAGGCCATCACGTGCACGGCGGGCAACGTGGGCGCCCGGCAGGTGGCGCTGAACAACCTCGCACTGCTGCAGCTTTGCGGCCGATCCGGTGTGGAAGTGGCCATTGGTGCCGAGGTGCCGCTTGAGATTCCGTTGGTCACCACCGAGGAAACCCACGGCCCGCAGGGCATCGGCTATGCGGAGCTGCCGTTTCCGGCGCAGCAGATTTCCCCGCGGCATGCTGTGGACGTATGGGTGGACACCGTCCGGGCGAATCCGGGGGAGATCACGGGCCTCATCACCGGACCGCTGACCAACTTCGCACTGGCCCTGCGCCGCGAACCTGCTCTGCCTAAGCTGCTGAAGGGCCTCGTGATCATGGGTGGGTGCTTCAACTACCAGGGGAACACCACGCCCACGGCGGAATGGAACGTGTCCGTTGATCCCCACGCCGCCCAGGAGGTCTTCGCTGCCTACAGCGGCCTTCCCGCGGACAGCCTGCCCGTTGTGTGCGCGCTCGAGACCACCGAACGGATAGAGCTGCGGCCCGAGCACCTGCAAAGGCTGGGGGAGGCCTCCGGCGCGCAGGAACCGGAGCTCGTGCTTCCGGAACAGCCAGAAGGCCAGCGCAGCGCCTCGGACAATCCACTAGTGGCCTGCATCTCTGACGCCGTCCGCTTTTACCTGGAATTCCACCGGCTGTACGGCCAAGGCTACGTCGCCCACATGCACGACGCTTTCGCGGCCGCGGCCGCCATCGGCCGCACGCCCATCCAGACGCGGCCGGCCACCGTGCATGTGGAAACCGGGTCGCCCCGGCTTATTGGCACCACGGTGGCTGACTTCCGCGGCATCTGGAATGAACCGCCCAACGCCCGGATCGTGACGACGAACGACCCCCCGCAGTGCTTTGACGAGCTCATTTCCTCCGTGGCGGCACTGGCCCGCACCCTTCGGCCATAAGCGCGGACTGCCCCCAGTGAATCCGTAGCACCGCACCACCACGGATCGGTAGGATGGTAGCCGCGTCGAGGTGACATAGGCGCCACATTTCGCGTACGCGGAGGATCACGCCACGGGGCGGGGCCTGCCGTCATCAGCCTAAGGATCCACAATGTCACAGCTTTCCCTCACCCTCCCCAGCTCCGGACAGCAGGAGGGACGAAACCGCCGGCTGCTCGAACTGCTCGGCGCCGCCGCGATCGCGGGCACCTTCATCTACCTCGTCCTCACCCAGCCTGCCGACATCGCCAACGGACTTGGAAGCGTCTCCGCGCTGGTTGCCTTGGGCGGGTTCCTGCTCGGTGCGGCTCTGCTGGTCGTGGGCGTGCTGCCTACGCTTCCCACCTCGACGGTAGTTCTCATCCCCGTGGCGCTGGTCCTGAACATCGTTCTCGGCCAGCTCATGGGGACCAGCGGACTGCCCTTCTACTTCGACGCCATCGGCACCGTTCTGATCGCCGTCCTGGCGGGCCCCGCAGCCGGCGCGGCGACGGGCGCCCTGAGCAGCATCGTCTGGTCCTTCATCAACCCCACTGTCCTGCCCTTCGCCGCCGGCGCCGCGCTCATCGGGTTCCTCGCAGGCACTGCTGCACGCTACGGTCTCTTCCGCCGCTTTTACCTCGCCCCGGTGGCCGGCTTCCTCACCGGAATCCTGGCCGGTGTGGTGTCGGCCCCCGTCGCTGCCTTTGTTTTCGGTGGAACCTCCGGGGCCGGAACCGGCGCGATTGTCAGCGCCTTCCGCGCCATGGGCGACACCCTGCTTGCCGCCATCACCAAGCAGGCGCTGATCTCGGACCCCATGGACAAGGCCATCGTGTTCGCCATTGCGGCCATGCTCGTGTACGCCCTTCCCCGCCGCACCACCTTCCAGTTCCCGTTCGTGCGCCGCTTCAACGTGCTGGCAGGCAAGGAACCGGTCCAGAAGGACGCCTGAACGGTGGCGCCGCGGCTCAACCCCCTGACCCTGCTGGCCGCGGCCGCAGCAGTACTGGTGATCACGACGGCGGCCGCCAACTGGGCGGTGTCCCTCACCGTTGCCGCCGGTGCCGTGGCGCTGGCGGCGGCCTTCGGCCGCACCCGCCGCGTGCTGCTCGCCGGCGGCGCCATCCTGGCGCCGTTCTGGCTCTCCTTGCTGGTGATGCATGGCCTTTTCTACCCCGAGGGCCGCACAGTACTGGCGGGATGGGGGCCGGCCAGAGTCACGGCCGAGGGCCTCGGCTTTGCCGTTGACATGGGGCTGCGCACCTCAGCCTTCGTCCTCGTACTGATGCTGTTCTCCTTCAGTATCAGGGTGCCGGACCTTGTGGCGTCACTGGACGCCCTCCGTCTGCCGCCGCAGTTCGGCTACGTCCTGGCCTCGACTCTGATGCTGGCTCCCATCATCTCCGCCCGCCTCCAGAAGGTGCGCCAGGCCCAGGAGTCGCGCGGACTGGTGGTGGAGCAGGGGCTCGTGAGCCGCCTGAAGGCGGTCCGGCTGCAGATGGTGCCGCTGGTGCTGGGCCTGGTCCACGACGCCGGGATCCGCGCGCAGGCGCTTGATGCAAGAGGCTTCCGGCGTGCGGGCCCGAGGACCAGTTACCGGGAGGTTCACGATTCAACAGCCCAGCGCGTTTTCCGGCTGGCTGTCCTCCTGCTCGCCGGGGCTGCGGTGGCCCTGCGGATCGTGGCTTCCACCTCTGGCGGAGGCTCTGCATGAGCGGACAGGATGTTGGCGGGCGGGCCGTCGGTGGGGAGGGCGCCGGGGGGCGGGCCGCCGGCGGGCAGTACTTTGCCCCGACGACGCTCTGGGCGGCCATCGAGGCGTTCACTTTCCATGGCGATACCGGGCCCGCGCTGCGGGCGATTGAGTTCGAGGCTGCTCAGGGATCGCTGACGGCAGTGCTTGGGGGTTCCGGGAGCGGGAAGTCCACCCTGGGACGGTTGCTCGCCGCCTGGCTGGCGGGAGGACGCGACGGCGTGCTCAGGGGGTCGCTGCAGCTGGTGGCCGGAGGAGGTCAGGAGGGCGGGCGCCTGGTGTTTTCCGGGTTGGATGATGACCCGCAGATCGACTCCGCGGCCTGGGCTGACCAGGTGGGCTACGTGCCGCAGGATGCTGCCGCCATGCTCTCAGGCGTGCGCGGCACCGTGGAGGAGGAGCTGGCCTTCGGGCTGGAGAACCGCGGGACGGCGCGGTCCGAGATGACCGCGGCTGTGGCTGAAACCGCCCGGCGCACTGGCCTCACCGCGCTCCTGGGACGTGACCCCGCAACCCTTTCCGGGGGAGAGCTGCGGCGCCTTGCCATCGGGTGCGCCATCATCGGCGATCCGGGAGTCCTGATTCTCGATGAACCTCTGTCATCCCTCGATTCCGCCGGAGAGCTGACCGTGATGGCGCTCGTCAAGGACCTGATGGCCCGTGGAGTAGCAGTGGTGGTCCTCAGCCAGCACGCCGACGCGCTGACGCGGCAGGCCGTGCACTGGCTGGTCCTGGAAGACGGAGCAGCCAAGGCGGCCGGGCCCCCCGACCGGTTGCTGGCCGGCGGCTTGCTGGCCAATTCCGGTGTTGTTGTCAGCGAGCCGCGGGCGGTTCACGCGGTCCAGGACAGGCCCACCCCCGAGCCGGCGCCCGCTGCTGCGTACACGCCAGTACCTGCCATGGAGTTGCCGCCTGCCCTGGACGTGGCATCTTCACTGGAACTGGAAGGCGTGTCCTTCGGGTTCGGCGCCAAGGACTCCAGCTCCCCGCTCCTGCTGGAGGACATCAACCTGGACGTGCGGCCCGGGGACATAGTGGCGCTGACCGGTCCAAACGGCGCCGGCAAATCGACCCTGCTGCGGCTGTTCAACGGGCTGCTGCGGCCGCTGAGTGGCGACATCCGCGTCGCCGGCAAGGCGATCGCGGGTGCTCCCACGGGCATCGTCGCCGACCGGCTCGGCCTGCTGTTCCAGCATCCCCACGACCAGTTGTTCGAACGGACTGCAGAGCGCGAGGTGCTGTTCGGACTGGAGCGGCTCTTCGGGCAGCAGGCACCGGCGAAGGCCGCTGCAGCGCTGGACGCCGTGGGTCTCGGCGGGTCAGGCGCAGTCCATCCGCACGAACTTTCCGGCTCGGCTCAGCGCCTGCTGGCGCTGGCGACGGTGCTGGCCCGGGAGCCGGCGGTACTGGCACTGGATGAACCTACGGTTGCGCTTGATGCCCGTGGCTTGGATCGGCTGACCGCGGCCATTACAGCGGCAGCGGGCCGTGGCGCCGCCGTCGTTCTGGTCACCCATGACCTGCCCTTTGCATTGGCGCATGCCCACCGGACGCTGGCGCTTCAGGGCGGAGCCCTGGTGGACCACTAGGAAAACCTGGGAGGAGCCGTGGTTCTGCGCACTACCAAATGCGGCGTCCTCACCACGTGGGCGGGTTCCTGTGACCGTTCGATCCGGTCCACAGCCTGCTTGACAGCTGTTGCTGCGAGTAGCGGCGCGTCCTGGCTGACCGAGGACAGCTGCATGTAGCTGAGCCGGGCAAACTGGCTATCGTCGTATCCGAGCACGGAGACATCGTCAGGAACTTTCAGCCCGTCGGCACGCAAGCCTTCGATCAGGCCGAGGGCAGTCCTGTCATTGAAGGCGACGACGCCTGACGGGAGATCCGCCCGCAGGGACCGGAAGGCCGTCAGGCCGTCTTCTTCGGTGGGTCCGCCGGGGATTATCCTCGCCTCCAGGCCGTGCCGCTCCATTTCAGTTCGGAAGGCCACCCGGCGCTGGTCGGCGGAAACTGCTGTGCCGCCGTCGACATGCACGATGTTCCGGTGACCGAGGCCGGCGAGGTGCTCAACGGCCATGCGGATGCCTGCCTGGTCGTCGCTGCTTACGGCGTCCACCAGGCCGCCCACGTCGTCCCGGAGGAGGCTAACGACGGGTACCTGGCCGGCAAACCGCTCCAGCTCCTGGCTCCCCAGTGTCGGAGCAATCATGATGAGTGCCTCGGAACCGACATCGAGCAGGGATTCGATGGCCCGGGTCTCGGGGCGGCCATGGGCAACCGCGCTCAACGCGATTTCGTAGCCATGCGCCGCCGCCTCTGCATAGGCAGCATCCACTATTTCCGCGTGAAAGGGCTGGGCGCTGAAGAAACTCAGGCCCAGGAGCCTGGTGCGGCTGCTGCGCAGCAGGCGGGCCCGGCTGTCGGGCCGGTAGCCGAGTTCCCGTGCTGCCTCAAGCACCTTTTGCCGGGTCGACTCCGCCGCGCCGGGCGCCCCGCGCATGACGATGGAAACCAGTGCCCGCGAGACGCCGGCCGCTGCGGCCACGTCCATCAGCGTTGGGCGGCGCTGCTGTTCCGTCATATTCCTCCTCTGTGTGGATCATTCTATAGAACGATCTAGACAGGACGGGTACAAGGATGCCATATTGGGCTACTAGAACGATCTATATGCGTCTTCCATTATCGGCTAGAAATCCCGGGAGTATCCATGAGTTATCTTCAGCATCCGGTCAGCGCGGACCGGCCTGCCCGCATCGCCCTCATCGGAGCCGGCTGGATTGGAAGTTTCCACGCTGAATCTGTTGCCCGCCGTATCTCCGGCGCCCGACTCGAAGCCATCGCGGATCCGTCGCTGCCCGCTGTGGAAGCCCTTGCCGGGAGGTTGGGAGTTGCCAAAATCAGCGCTGATCCTGCTGATGTGTTCAATGATCCGGACGTGGATGCCGTGCTGATTGCGGCTCCGGCCCGGTTCCACTCGACTCTGATCGCGGCGGCAGCCCGTGCCGGAAAGGACGTGTTCTGCGAAAAGCCCGGCGGGCGCACGATCGAGGAACTGGACAGTGCAATGGCGGCTGCGGACGCCGCCGGAATCATGGTTCAGTTCGGCTTCAACCGGCGCTACGCAACGGATTTTGCCGCGGCACGAAAGCTCCTTGACGACGGCGCAGTGGGAACGCCCCAGCTCCTCCGGTCGCTGACGCGCGATCCGGGTACGGAGGCCGGCATCGCCAACCCGGAGCGCATCCCGCCAGGAACGATCTTCCTGGAGACCCTGATCCATGACTTTGACACGCTGAACTGGCTGAACCCTGGCGCCGTTCCCGTCCGTGTGCACGCTGTGGCGGACGCCCTGGTTGCTCCGGAGGCCAAAGACAGAGGGCTGCTGGACACAGCGGTGGTGACAGTGACCTACAGCAACGGGGCAATAGCGGTGGCTGAAGCGAACTTCAACGCGCTCTACGGCTATGACGTGCGCGGCGAGGTGTTCGGCTCGGCCGGCATGGTGACTGCGGGCGGACCGCAAGCCTCCAGTGCAACGAGCTATACCGCGGCCGGCATCAGCTCTGCGACGGTGCGTCTGAATGTGGACCTCTTCCACGATGCCTACACGTTGGAGGTGGACGAGTTCGCCGATGCGGTGAAAGTCCGCCGGGACGGCGTCGAGGCCTCAGCCAAACAAGGCCCGGGCTGGGCCGACGCCCGTAATGCCCTCGCGGTGGCGCTGGCGGCGTCACGGTCGGCCGACACAGGACTGCCTGTCGAGGTCTCGTCGGTTGCAGAGCTGCGGGCAGCCGGGCAGCAACTGCACGCGGTGGGAGACGCCGTATGAGCTTCCGCCTGGCCGTCTGCGCCGAGATGCTCTACGGCGGACTTCCCCTGGCCGAACGGGTTCAGTGGATCCATGGGCAGGGCTTTGAGGTGGAGCTCTGGGATACCCGCGCCCGGGATATCGCTGCACTGGCCGCGACTGGTGCCCGTTTCTCCTCAATGAGCGGCTACTTCGGAGGCAGCCTCATCGATCCTGACAGCGCCCATGAGGTGCTGGCCTCCGCCGAGAAGCTCATTCCGACTGCTTTGGAACTCGGCGTCGAGCGGATGGTGGTTCACCCGGCCGAACTCGGCGAGGGGGGTCACGCGGTCAGGCCAGCCCACCGTGCAACGGGCCAGATGTGGCTCACCGGACTGCGCACTCTGGAACGCCTGGGCAGCTTGGGCGAGAAGCACGGCGTGACGTTTGCGCTGGAGAATCTGAACACCATCGTGGACCATCCGGGCATACCGCTGGCCCGCGCAAAGGACACCATGGCCCTGGTCTCAGCCGTTGACCATCCGAACGTGAAAATGATGCTGGACCTCTACCACGCCCAGATCGGGGAGGGGAACCTCATCGAACTGGTACGGGAAGCGCTGCCCTGGATAGGAGAGATCCAGGTCGCTGACGTACCTGGCCGCTTCGAACCCGGCACGGGGGAGATCAACTACCGTGCCGTCGCCTCGGCGCTGGCGGATGCCGGGTACTCCGGCATCGTTGGACTGGAGGCCGGTGCCTCTGGCGGCCAAGGCGTGGAAGCGGGGGACACCGCCCTCGCTGCGTTCAGGGCCGCTTTCGACGTCTGAGCCCCCTGCGCCGGCCGCCATATTCCGCGCTGCAGGCCAGGATCGCCGTGGCGTTCGATGTCCTGCAGCGCCGGGAGCAGGCCGAGGCCGGGCTCCCGGCCTCCGAGCCGGGCTCGGAGCTGCGTTAGGTTCCGGAACCCCGTGATCCGTCGCAGGGGTCCGGGCGCGGCTCCCTCTGGACTTACGGCCGGGAGGCAACACCCGGGGGAAGGAACCGCCTGCCGTTGACGCGCTCTGATGCGCCCACCCGATCCAGATAGGGGGTGATGCCGCCCAGGAACATGGGCCAGCCGGCGCCGAGGATCATGCAGAGGTCGATGTCCTCCGGACCAGCCACCACGCCTTCGTCGAGCATCAGCCCGATTTCCTCTGCCAAGGCATCCTGCGTCCGGCGCAGGACTTCCTCTCCGCTCGAGGGGGACGTGCCGAACGACAGCAGTGCCATGGTGCTCTGCGGTATCTCCTGGCCACCATCGGCTGCCGGAGCCCAGAGCGATTTCACCCCGTTGTCGATCAGCTTCTGGAGGTTCTGGGATACCTTGAAGCGGTCTCCAAATGCGGCGTGGAGTGACTCCTGGACGTGCTGTGCAACGGGAAGCCCCACCATCGCGCCCAGCGTGAACGGCGTCATGGGCAGGCCCATCGGGCGCAGGGCGTTGTCCGCTACGTCCGCCGGGGTGCCTTCATCGAAGGCGGCGGTGACTTCGCCCATAAGCCTCAGCAGGATGCGATTGACCACGAAGGCCGGGGCGTCTTTAACCAGGACGGCGGTTTTCTTCAGCCCTTTGGCCAGTTCAAAAGCGGTGGCCAGCACGGCGTCGTCGGTCTTGGGGGCCCGGACAACTTCCAGCAGCGGCATGACGGCCACCGGGTTGAAGAAGTGGAACCCCACCAGGCGCTCAGGGTTCTTCAGATCCGCTGACATGGCTGTTACGGACAACGACGACGTGTTGGTGGCGAGGATGCAGTCGGGGGAGACCACGGCCTCCAGCTCCGCGAACACCTGCTTCTTGACGTTCAGTTCCTCGAACACGGCCTCGATGACAAAGTCGGCATCCCCAAACAGGTCCTTGGAGACGGACCCCGTGACAAGCGCCTTGATGCGGTTCGCCGCGTCCTGGCTGATCCGTTTCTTGCCGAGCAGCTTGTCGGCCTCGGCGTGGACGTAGCCAACTCCCTTGTCCACGCGGGCCTGGTCGATGTCGGTCATGACGACAGGAACCTTGAGCTGGCGCGCGAACAGGAGGGCCAGCTGGCTGGCCATCAGTCCCGCGCCGACGACGCCGACCTTCGTCACGGGGCGGGCGAGGCTCCGGTCGGGTGCGCCGGCAGGGCGCTTGGAGCGTTTCTGCACGAGGTCCAGGAAAGCATAGACCGTTGAACGGAACTCGTCGGTCTGCATGAGCCCCGCCAGGGTTTCACACTCCATGGCCGCCGATTCCGCCTGTGACATGGTCCGGTTGGCTTCCATGATGTCCAGAACCTTGGCCGGCGCGGGCGAGGCGTTCGACGTCTTGCTTTCCACGAAGGCGCGTCCGGCGGCCACGGCACCCGCCCAGCGGGCGGCCACCCCAGGGGCGGAGGGGTCGACGGCGTTCGGCCGCTCCGGGGTGACCTCGCCCGAGATGACTTTTGCGGCCCATGCGAGGGACTGTTCCACGAAGTCGGCAGGTTCGAACATGGCATCGGCGATGCCCAGCTTGAAAGCCTCAGGCCCGGACAGCGTGCGGTTGTTGCTGAGCGGGTTCTCAATCATGACCTTGACAGCGTTTTCAGGGCCGATCAGCCGGGGCAGCAGGTAGACCCCGCCCCAGCCGGGGACGAGCCCGATGAAGGCCTCGGGAAGCGCCAGAGCGCCGGCACCGGATGACACTGTGCGGTAGGTGGACTGCAGGGCGATTTCCAGCCCGCCGCCGAGGGCCACACCGTTGATGAAGGCGAAGCTGGGAACGCCGAGGTCGGCGAGCGTGGCATAGACCTCATGCCCCAGCTGGGCCATCCACAGGCCGTGCTCGCGGCTGTTGAGTGACTTCACGGAAGACAGATCAGCGCCGGCCACGAGGAAGTGCGGTTTGCCCGTCACTCCAACGCCTACGATCTCGCCTCTTGCTGCGCGATCCCGAAGTCCTTCAAGCACCGTACCGAGCTCAACGAGCGTGTTGGGGCCCAGTGTGGTCGGCTTGGTATGGTCCAGGCCGTTGTCCAGCGTGATGAGCGCGAACGTGCCCCCGCCGGAACTGTCAGGCGCGGCAGGCAATTCGATGTCCTGGACGTACGAGTGCGTAACGGTCTCGTCGGGGAAGAGGTCGGCAAGCTTGCTGAATTCTGCGGCGCTCATGCTGTGGCTCCTGCTGTTTCGATGTCGGTACCGCTGTAATTGGCGTGGTGAGGGTTTTCCCAGATGACGGTGGCACCCATGCCGAGGCCGACGCACATGGCCGTGACTCCGTAGCGGACGGAGGGATCTTCCTCGAACTGCCGGGCCAGCTGGTTCATGAGCCGGACGCCCGAGGATGCGAGGGGATGGCCCACTGCAATGGCGCCGCCGTAGCGGTTGACACGGTGGTCGTCGTCGGCGATCCCAAAGTGGTCGAGGAAGCTCAGGACCTGGACAGCAAACGCTTCGTTGATTTCGAACAGGCCAATGTCCCCGATTTCCAGGCCCGCTTTGGCAAGTGCCTTTTCGGTCGAGGGGACAGGTCCGATGCCCATGACTTCCGGTTCAACACCCGCGTAGGCATAACTGACCAGCCGCATCTTGACGCCCAACCCCAGTTCTGCCGCGGCATCGGCGGATGCCAGCAGCGCCGCCGTGGCGCCGTCGTTCAGTCCGGCGGCGTTGCCTGCCGTGACGCGGCCATGCGGACGGAACGGCGTCCGAAGGGCGGCAAGGTCTTCCAGCGTTGTTCCCGGGCGCGGCGGCTCGTCCACGGTGTTGACGGTCCAGCCCTCTCCAGGCTTCATGGTTGCCACGGGGACCAGGTCCGGCTGAATCAGTCCCGCGCCGTAGGCTGCCTGCAGCTTGTCCTGGGACGAGACTGCGTACGCGTCGGTGCGGTCCTTGGTGATGGCTGGAAAGCGGTCGTGCAGGTTTTCGGCGGTGTTGCCCATGTTGAGGGCGGCCGGGTCCACAAGCCGCTCGGACATGAAGCGCGGATTGGGGTCGGCGCCGTCACCCATCGGGTGGTTGCCCATGTGTTCCACGCCGCCGGCGATCACGACGTCGTAGGCGCCGAAGGCGATGCCGCCGGCGGTGGTGGTGACCGCCGTCATGGCTCCTGCGCACATGCGGTCGATGGCAAAGCCGGGAACCGTTCGGGGGAGTCCCGCCAGGAGGGCGGCAGTCCGGCCGATGGTGAGGCCCTGGTCGCCTGTCTGTGTGGTTGCCGCCACGGCTACCTCGTCGATGCGCCCGGCGGGCAGCCCCGGGTTGCGGCGGATCAGTTCGCGGATGCATTTAACCACTAGGTCGTCTGCCCGCGTGCCGGCGTAAATGCCCTTGTCGCCGGCCCGGCCGAACGGTGTACGCACACCGTCCACGAAGACGACGTCGCGGACAGCTCGATGGTTTCCGCTGCTTCGGTGTTGGCTCACGTGCTGCTCCTCATTGAGACGGTGGTCCCGGATCCTGACCGGGTGCCCGAGGGATCCGGGCGTCACCGGGGCCAATGTTACTAGCCAGTAACTTAGCGTGCAAGGAGCGGATTGCTAGGGGCTTTGGTCCCTGGCTTCCTTCGGCGGCAGCGGCTGTGGATTGAGGAACGCTTCCGTGATCAGAGGTGCCACGATCCCGATCTGCCACGGCCTGGCTCCCAGCCCGCGCAGTTCTTCGGCCACGGACGCTTCGCTGATCTCGGCCGGGGGGCGCCAGGCGATCCGGCGCAGATAGTCGGGCGTCAGCAGGTTCTCCAGCGGGAGATGCAGCTCGTCCGCCCTCTTCTGCAGAAGCGGCCGTGCGGTTGAGAGCCGTTCCGCGGCGGCTGGATCGCGGTCTGCCCAGACCCGGGGCGGCGGCGGGGCGTTGGTGGGAAGGTGCAGGGGCGGAAGGTCCTCGAGGGCCCGGGCGGTGGCGATGCAGCGAAGCCAGCGGGGGGCCTCGCGCTGCGCTGCCCGGCCATGGAAGCCCTTGGTGCCCAGCAGCTGCGGCACAGTTGCCGGCATGGCTTTGGCGGCAGCCACAAGGGATGAATCGGGAATAAGCCGGCCCGGTGCCACATCCCGCTTCTGCGCCAGGGCATCGCGTTCAAGCCACATTTCGCGGACTGCGGCGAGCTGGCGGCGGTCCCGGATCTGATGCAGCCCGGATGTTTTGCGCCAGGGATCGATCCTTGGCGGTGCCAGTCCGGCTGCGAGGATGGCAGCGAATTCCTGCTCTGCGAACTCAAGTTTGCCGTCCGCTTCGAGCAGCTCAATGAGTTCCTCGCGGAGCTCGGTCAGGACTTCGACGTCGAGGGCAGCGTAGCGGAGCCAGGGTTCCGGCAGGGGGCGGGTGGACCAGTCGGCCGCGGAGTGTTCCTTGGCCAGGCCGAAGCCCAGCAATTGTTCGATGACGGCGGCAAGTCCCACGCGCGGCAGCCCGGCGAGCCGGGCGGCGAGCTCGGTGTCGAACAGCTTGTCCGGCCACATGCCGAGCTCGGAAAGGCAGGGGAGGTCCTGGCTGGCCGCGTGCAGGATCCATTCGACGCCATGCAACGCATCGTTGATGATGCTCAGATTGTCAAAGGGTTCGGGATCGATGAGCCAGGTACCCGACCCCTCGCGGCGGATCTGGACCAGGAATGCCCGCTGGCCGTACCGGAAGCCCGAAGCCCGTTCGGCATCGACGCCGGCGGGTCCGGTTCCGGCGGCTATTGCTGCCGCACAGCGCTCCAGTCCTGACTGCGTTTCAATGACCAGCGGAACGCCGTCTCGGGGTGAATCGAGATCGATGACAACGGGAACGCGGCTGTCAAAGCCCTCGACGGAGATATGGGGTGTGGTTTCAGCAGCCGGAGCGCCAGCTGTGGTGTTTTCCAAATTTTCAGGGGTCATGATGGCCCCTAGTTTACCGGCAGCGCGCTGCCGGGCGGAGTCCCTGCCGCCGGAGGGCACTAGTTCCGGCGCCTGCGGGGGAGCGCAGACACGCCGTCGGGGAGCGGCGGCAGGCCCGCGAAGGTACACACCATATCGGACCACGCCTCCAGGTGGGCCTGAACGTCGGCACCCGCCGGGGTCCAGGAGGCACGGAGTTCGATGTCTATCGATCCCGGCCTGTCGGCCAATGTGCCGAAGCTTTCCGAAAGGACGCGCGTGGCGGTTCCGCCGGCTGCCCTGTACGCCGCCTGGTGTGTCTCGAGGGCTTCCACGAGCCAGGTCCACGCAACGGAACCCAGCATTTCGTCGTTGCCCATCTCCGGCTCAAGCTGGGCCCGGATATAGGTCACGATGCGGAATTCTCCGTCCCAGACCGCGGAGCCGTCAGGGTCGTGCAGCAGGATGAACCGCCCGGTGGCGAGCTCATCGTCGTCGGGCTCGTTGCCGCCGGCCGAGCGGGCAAGAGCGACGGCGGCAGGGCCGTGCTCCGCAGCGGATTGACTGCCGCGGCTGTGGGCGCCGATGACCTCGGCGCCGAGCGCAACGGCGAACGGTGCCAGCCGCGACGGCGCCGGGATCTCGTTCAGATGCAGCTCACTGCGGCATCGTGCTTTCCGGAGGGTCCCCAAGGCGTACAGAAATTCCGCGGGAACCTGGGCAAGTGCGTTCACAATCGCAGGGTATGCAATGGAGCCGGCGAAGGACGGCAGGCTCGCCGCCGACCAGGGCAATCGGGCCGGTTCAATCCACAGCAGGGCATTCCGGGCTCCTAATCAACGGCCTGCGCCGCCCCGCCGGAGCCGGTTTCGGCGGCTTTCCCGTGCTGTGCCATTTCGGTCCGGATGGCCTCGACGAAGGCGTCCACGTCATCCTCGCTTGTGTCGAAGGAGCACATCCAGCGGACCTCGCCGAGGGCTTCGTTCCAGTCGTAGAAGCGGAAGGATTTCCGCAGCCTGTCCGCCACTCCTGCGGGCAGGATGGCGAAAACGCCGTTGGATTCGGTTTTCTGCGTGGGTTCCACACCGTCAATGGCGTCCACAGCCTCCCGCAGCCGGGCCGCCATGGCGTTCGCGTGCGCGGCCGACCGCAGCCACAGATCACCCTCCAGCAGCGCGATGAACTGGGCGGACATGAAGCGCATCTTGGAGGCCAGCTGCATGTTCATCTTCCGCAGGAAGAGCAAGCCGTGGGCGGCTTCCGGATTGAGGGCCACCACCAACTCGCCGAACAGGAGTCCGTTCTTGGTGCCGCCGAACGACAGAATGTCCACTCCTGCATCGCGGGTGAAAGCCCGCAGGGGAACGCCAAGGTGCGCGGCGGCATTGGCCAGCCGGGCACCGTCCATGTGCAGCTTCATGCCCTTGGCATGAACGTGCCGGGCGATCGCGCGCACCTCATCCGGGGTGTAGCACGTGCCCAGTTCCGTGGTCTGAGTGATGGAGACGGCAAGCGGCTGGGCGCGGTGCTCGTCGCCCCAGCCCCACGCCTCGCGATCGATCAGCTCCGGGGTAAGTTTGCCGTCCGGCGTGGGCACCTGCAACAGCTTGATGCCGCCGATCCGCTCCGGCGCGCCGTTTTCGTCCATGTTGATGTGGGCTGTTGACGCGCAGATGACGGCGCCCCAGCGGGGAAGCAGGGACTGCAGCGACAGCACGTTGGCGCCGGTGCCGTTGAAGACAGGAAAGCACTCGATGCCTTCTCCGAAGTGCTGCTCCATGAGGTCCTGCAGCCGGGCGGTGTAGTCGTCCTCGCCGTAGGACACCTGGTGTCCTTCATTGGCGGCCGCCAAAGCGGCCAGCACCTCGGGGTGCACGCCGGAGTAGTTGTCCGAGGCGAAGCCCCGGACGGACGCGTCGTGCAGCCGCGCCATGGTGCCGTTGCCGGCCGTTTCAACTGTGGTGGTTGTCATCGCTTTGGTCACGCTTTCAGTCTAGGGAGTTGCCGCCGGGCCTGCCCGCGGTCACGGGGTCAGCAGGATCCGCTGCCCGTTCAGTTCGGCGGCGGGCTTTTCGAACAGCCCGACGACGGCCGCAGCCAGGTCTTCGACGTCCGTAAAGCCGGGGAACCTGCGTTCGGGGTGGCGGCTGCGCATGGCGGGGTCCACCAGCGCCTTCAGCACTAGGACGACGGCGGCGCTGTGCAATTCAGGGCCATCCTGCAGTTCAGGTGCGCTGGGCAGCCCAGGCGGGCTCGTCAGTTCGGGAGAGCTCTGCCCCGCTGTGCCCTTTAGCTGGTCCCGCTGGAACCCGTCCGCCACGGCCATGGTCCAGGCCTCGGCGGCTGCCTTGGCTGCCACGTAACTGGCGACCGCCGCGGCAGGTGCGGTGACCGCCGTCGACGACACCATGGCGAACCGGCCGTTGTCGGATGCCACGAGGTCGCCGTAGAACACGCGGGTGACATTCCGGAGCGTCGTCAGGGAACTGGTTTCCAGGAAGTCCCAGTCTTCGTCGCTTTGGTCGGCGATGCCCCGGGCGCCCCGCCAGCCGCCCACGAGGTGGATAACGCCGTCGATCCTGCCCGCCCTGCTTGTCAGCTCGTCGTGGAGTTCCCGGACGGCGGGCAGGACCGCCAGGTCGCACGTGAGCGGAATGACTCCGCTGCCGGCCGTTTCCGCCGCGGCCGCGATCCGCGTGCTGTCCGACCCCACCGTATAAACGGTCATGCCGGCGTGGGCCAGGGTGCGTGCCACGGCGATGCCCGATGGCCCGCTGCCGCCTGCGACCAGGACTGTGAGGGTACGGTCTGTCATCAGGCCGTCATCGCTTCCGCGGTGGGACCGGGGCTGGATGGATCCTGTGCCCCGGTGATGCCTGCCGTCGACTCGATCACGGGACGCATCTTCTTCTCCAGTGCTTCGTAGAACATGGACAGCGGGAATTCGTCGTCCAGCACCTGGTCGGTGAGTCCGCGCGGCGGCCCGTCGAGCGGGAGGGCGCCGGGACCCTTGGCCCATACCGAGGCCGGGTTCGGCGTGAGCGTTCCCGCGACGAGCTCGTAGGCGGCGAGCCAGTGCGCCGTCTTCGGCCGGTCGATCGAACGCCAGTACAGCTCTTCGATGCGGGCGCCGAGTTCAATGACCGCTCTGGCAACGTTGTCCCAGTCGAAGCTGAGCCGGCTGTCGGTCCAGTGCAGCACACGGTGCTGGTGCAGCCAGGCGAAGAGCAGCTGGCCGCCCAGACCGTCGTAGTTGCGGATCCGGCTGCCCGTGATGGCGAACCGGAAGATCCGGTCGAAAATGACGGCGTACTGGACGAGTTTTGCATGCCGGCGGGCCTCCGGATCGGACGCTTCGTCCTTTTCGATCCTCACGGATTCGCGGAAGGCCGTCAGGTCGCAGCGCAGTTCCTCCAGTGAGTACAGGAAGTACGGCATGCGCTGTTTGATCATGAAGGGATCAAAGGGCAGGTCGCCGCGCATGTGGGTCCGGTCGTGGATCAGGTCCCACATCACGAAGGTTTCCTCGGTGAGTTCCTGGTCCTCCAGGAGCGCGGCGGCCCCGGCAGGCAGTTCGAGGGACGTGATCTCCGCCGCAGCCCCGAGGACCCGGCGGAAGCGGGCGGCCTCGCGGTCGGCGAAGATGGCGCCCCAGGTGAACCGGGGTGTCTCACGGACGGCCACGGTCTCCGGAAACAGCACAGCGGCGTTGGTGTCATAGCCGGGTGTGAAATCAATGAAGCGGATGGGGACAAACAGCTTGTTGGAGAAGTCGCCTGCTTCAAGCCCGGCGATGAATTCGGGCCACACCACATCGATCAGTACGGCTTCAACCAGTCGGCTCGTGCTGCCGTTCTGCGTGTACATGGGAAAGACCACGAGGTGCTGGAGGCCGTTTTCGCGGTGCGCCTGGGGCTGGAAAGCCAGCAGCGAGTCCAGGAAATCCGGGACTCCGAACCCCGCCTCCATCCAGCGCATGAAGTCGACGCAAACGAGTTCGAGGTAGCGGGCGTCGTGCGGGAAGAATGGCGCGAGGGCTTCCACGGCCTCGATGATGGCAAAGACATGGCGGCGCGCAGCAGCATGATGCGCATTTTCCGGCACGGAACCGTCCTGGCTCTGAAGGCCGCGCAATGCCGTGGCGGCGGTCTTGAGACGCTGCCATTCGGGGTGGTCCGCGGAGATCCTGGCTGGGGCGGTGGTAACGGTGATGGTCATGTTCGGCGTCGCCTTTCTGGTTGCCTGAGCTTCTACGCCGAGCGTAACAAGCAACCAGATCTGCTAATCCATTTTAGGCCTTAGCATAAGAAACTGTGGGGCTCAGTGGCCTCTTTGGGCAGGCCAGGAGCAGCGGCAAACAGTCTCAGGAACCGGCAGGGCCGCCATCTGCGCCCTCCACCGGTACCAGCCTCAGGGAAACCGAGTTGATGCAGTACCGCTGGTCCGTGGGCGTTCCGTAGCCCTCGCCCTCAAAGACGTGCCCCAAATGGGAATCGCAGGCCGAGCACCGCACCTCGACACGGTCCATGCCGAGGGTGCGGTCGTGGATGTAGCGGACTTTGCCTTCGGCCAAGGGAGCCCAGAAGGACGGCCAGCCGCAGTGCGAATCGAACTTCTCTTTGCTCGTGAAAAGTTCGGTACCGCATGCCCTGCACTGGTAGACGCCTGCCGTATGGGTGTCCCAGTACTCACCGGTGTAGGGCCGTTCGGTGCCCGCCTGGCGGAGCACATGGTATTCCTCAGGCGTAAGTTCCCGGCGCCACTCGTCTTCGCTCCGGACGACCGGGGCGCCCACCGTGTTCTCAGCTTTTTCTGGAGTGCTCATAGCCAAATCAACGCTCAGGAGTCCCCGATAAATCCCGAGCCTGCATACAGATGCAGCACGGGAAGGCCCAAGCGGTCCTGCGCCTTGTTGGCCCAGTCAGTGTGGAAGGTGTCGGCCACAGCGTGTGGTCGGGTGACGACGACGGCCTGTACGGCGCCGAGCTCCTTCACCTTGGCCACGAGGCCGTTGACGGCCTCACCGTCCACTACCTCGCCCGAAACTCCGCCGCCGATGCCTTGGAGCGCATCCACCGAGACGGACAGGGTCTCGGCCGCCGCGGCCCGTTGTTTCTCCGGGTCCGGTGCGTGCGAGGTCAGCTCGCGGAAGGCCTTGGCGATGTCCAGCATCGAGAGGTTCTCGAGGAAGTCCACGATCAGATGCCGCTCCGTGTTGGCGGGGACCAGCACGACCAGGGGCATGTCACCTCCGTTCACGAGGCGTTCGATGTTGCGGCGGTCGTCCGCACCCAGCGGCTCTTCTGTGAGAATGACGATTGGATCGCTCATGCCATCAGCCTAGCCCGGCGGCACCGCGCCCGCATGCTTTTGTGGCCGGATGTGCCTTGGACGCCGACTCCGGCAAGAATGGTGCAATGGACTCCTCCTTCCGGCCCGGCACAGAGCTGCTGCGCCACCTGGTTCCGGGTGCCCGTGAGCGCCAGGCTCCGCACCTCTTGAAAAGCACACATATCCTGAGCAGCACTGATCTCTTGAACAGCACAGATCTCTCGAAGGGCATGGGCCAGCAGGACACCACCATGAGCCTGCGCGCCAAGTGGACCCTCGGCGGAATTATCGCGGGCAGCGCCGCAGCGGCCCTCCTGGGCGCCGGGTCGTCGGCCCTTGCCCTGTACTTTGCCCGGCGCGTGCTCACCCCCGCGCGGGCTCGGGCGGCCGACCAGGAAGTGCTTGCGGTGATCAGGGAAGGCAGGGGACTGCAGGTCATCCTTGCGGCGACGCCCGAGACGATCCAGGACGGCATCTACAGCCTCTTTTTCGACGGCGGCAAGGGCCATGCCCGCATCGGCCGGATCCTGTCCTATTCGCCGTCCGAGCGCACTGTCCTGCGCGAGGTGGAGGCCGTGTACCAAGGAAATCTGGAAACCGCCCGCCGGGGCTGGTGGGGAGGCGCTGTCTACCCTGATCCCTTCGCCGTCGGGCTTGCCTCGGAGGAGGTGGCTGTTGAAGTTGAGGGCGGTACGGCCCCTGCCTGGCTGATCCCCACTGAGCCGGACGCCGAAGTCTGGGCCATCATGGTCCATGGCCGCGGTGCGACCCGCCAGGAAAGCCTGCGGGCGGCCAGGGCTGCTCACGAGCTGGGACTGCCCGGACTCCTCATTTCCTACCGCAACGACGGGCTCGCGCCCTCTGCGCCCGACGGCAGGTATGGCCTGGGCTCGACCGAGTGGCGCGACGTCGATGCCGCGATCGAGTTCGCGCTGGCCCGCGGCGCCAAGGAGGTCGTGCTCTTTGGCTGGTCCATGGGCGGCGCCATCTGCCTGCAGACCGCGGACCTTTCGAAACACCGGAACGTCATCCGCGCCATGGTTCTGGACGCGCCCGTCATCGACTGGGTCAACGTGCTGGCGCACCATGCTGAACTCAACAGGATTCCGTCCGCCGTCGGCCGTTACGGCCAGCTGATGATGGGCCACCGCCTCGGGCGCCGGCTCACGGGGCTGGCAGCCCCTGTTGACCTGAAGTCCATGGACTGGGTGGCCAGGGCCGTGGAACTCCGGACCCCAACGCTTATCGTCCACAGTGTTGACGATGAATACGTCCCCTACGGGCCGTCCGCCCTCCTCGCAGAGAAGAATCCGGAAATGGTCACCTTCGAGGCGTTCGAGAAGGCGCGGCACGCCAAGGAATGGAACGCCGATCCTGCCCGGTGGGAGAGCCTGGTCAAGGCGTGGCTGCAGCAGCAGCTGGCTCCCCGGCTCAATCCTGGACAAACCTCCGGTCCGGACCCGGACATGGACCTGGAAGCGGAAGAGGAAAATCGCCTGCGCGATTAGCCCGGACTGTTGCCAGTCCTGGCTGCGCCGGTGCCGATCGGAGCCGTGATGGCATCGGTCAGGCGCACCAGGTCCCGGGGATCGAGCTCGATGTCGAGTCCCCGCCGCCCGCCGGACACCAGGATGCTGGGCAGTGCCAGGGCGCTGTCATCGAGCACAGTGGGGGAGGGCTGCCGCTGGCCCAGCGGGGAGATCCCGCCCAGGACGTACCCCGTCCGCCGTTCGGCGGCCCCCGGATCGGCCATCACTGCCTTCTTGCTTCCTAATGCGGCGGCCAGGGCCTTGAGGTCCAGGCTTCCGCTCACGGGTACGACGCCGGCCGCGAGCCTTCCGTCCACCTCCACCATGAGCGTCTTGAAGACCTTTACCGGATCCATCCCCAGAACTTCGGCGGCTTCCAGCCCGTAGCTGGCAGCTGCCGGGTCGTGGCTGTAGGGATGCAGGGTAAAGGGAACGCCTGCCGCAGCCAAGACGGCTGTGGCAGGCGTTGCCTGTGACGTGTTCTTTCGCGCCATGTGACCCTGGACCGAATCCGTGGATGTAAGGCGGCTAGCTTTGCAGCCGGGCGGAGGCGGCAACCTTGCGCTTGATACGCCCCAGCATGGCTGTCATTCCGCGCATGCGCAGCGGCGTGATGGCCCGGGTCAGGCCGAGCAGCTCGGGCATATCGTCGGGCACGGCAAGGATTTCTTCTGCCGTGAGTCCATCCAGGCCCTCATGAAGCACGCCCGCGAACCCACGCGTTGTGGGGGCTTCGGGAGGAGCCTTGAAGAACAGCCGGAAGGCGGAGGGCCCGCCGTCGTTCTTCTCGGTCTCAATGGTGAGAAACAGCGGTGACTGGCACTCGACCACCTGCTCCAGAAGCTCGGGGTGGTCCTGGAGCCGCTCCGGCAGCTCGGGCAGGCCGCGGGAGAACTCCAGCAGCAGCTGGAGCCGCTCCGGCTCGCTCAGTGCCTGGAAGTCATCGACAATTTCCGCCAGTGCGGTGGGCAGTGCATAAGTACTCATCACTTCAAGCTTACGCAGTTTGCCCCCGCACGGCCCGTTTCTTACGCTGTCTGCGTGACACCGACGGGAAGGGAACCGCGCTCGGCACCCTTGACGATCGGTACACGGACGGCGTTGCCCCATTCCGTCCAGGATCCGTCGTAGTTCCGTACCGACTCAAAGCCGAGAAGATACTTGAGCGCAAACCACGTGTGGCTCGAACGCTCACCGATGCGGCAGTAGGCCACGACGTCATCGCCTTCGGACAGTCCTGCTTCGCCCAGGTACAGCGCCTCGAGTTCCGGCCGGCTGCGGTACGTGCCGTCTTCGGCTGCCGCGCGCGCCCACGGGATCGATGCTGCTGTGGGGATGTGCCCGCCGCGGAGTGCGCCTTCCTCCGGGTAGGCGGGCATGTGGGTACGCTGTCCGGTGTATTCCTCGGGGGAGCGGACGTCGATGAGCGGCTTGCCGAGGTGGGCAAGCACGTCCTCCTTGAAGGCGCGGATCGGCGCGTCGTTGCGTTCGACGACGGGGTAGTCGCCGACGGCGGGCGACGGCACGTCCGTGGTGAGCTCACGGCCTTCCGCAATCCACTTGTCGCGCCCGCCGTCGAGCAGGCGGACGTCCTCGTGGCCGAAGAGGGTGAAGACCCAGAGCGCGTAGGCCGCCCACCAGTTCGACTTGTCACCGTAAATCACGACGGTGCTGTCGCGCGAGATGCCCTTCGCGGCGGCCAGCGCGGCAAAGGCCTTGCCGTCCACGTAGTCCCGAGTGACTTCATCATTCAGGTCCGTGTGCCAGTCGACCTTGACCGCGCCGGGGATGTGCCCGGTCTCGTACAGCAACACATCTTCGTCGGACTCGACGACTACGAGCTTGCCGTCTCGGAGGGCACCGCCTTCAATCGCTGCGGCGAGCCACTCTGTGGAAACCAGCCGCTCGGGGTGGGCGTAGGCGGCGAACTTGTCATTCTGCTCAACTGGGTAGGACATGCGTATGGCCTTTCACTGAAAGTGTCACGTCAGACCGACGGGGAACCGGCCGGTCACTGGTTTCAACACTAGTCACGGGCCGTGCTGAAAGCTGCCCCTGCGTTAACAGGACGAAATGTGCGCTTAGTCACGCGCGGCGGGCAGGGATGGTCCAGGGCTCATGGAGGCGGTACCAATGCCGGTATCCTGTCTGGGGATAAGTCACCAGCAGAACGGACCACCTTGGTACAGATCGAAAAGCTTGCCACCCGGACGCCGGCAGTCTCGGTGGATGAACTCCTCAAGGGTTTCTACCCGTCGCCCAGGTTCGGGCAGGTGTCGTTCTCGAGCTACCGGCCCGATCCTGCCCAGCCCAGCCAGGCGGCGGCAGTGCGCGCACTTGAATCGTTCGCGGGCGGCGTGGGCTCCGGCGACGGGGCGGGACTTTTCAAGAGGCTCTTCGCCAAGAAGGATGTGTCCAGGGCCGGAATCTACCTCGACGGCGGGTTCGGCGTCGGCAAGACCCACCTGCTGGCATCGCTGTGGCACGCTTCCCCCGGGCCGAAGGCCTTCGGCACGTTTGTGGAGTACACCAATCTCGTGGGCGCCCTGTCCTTCCGGAAAACGGTTGAGGCGCTGAGCTCCTACAAACTGGTGTGCATCGATGAGTTCGAGCTGGACGATCCGGGAGACACCGTGCTCATGTCACGGCTCATGCGCGAACTCGCGGATGCGGGCGTCAAGCTGGCCGCCACGTCCAATACCTTGCCGGGGTCCTTGGGCGACGGCCGGTTCGCCGCCGTCGACTTCCAGCGGGAGATCCAGGTCCTGGCCGACCAGTTCGACGTCATCAGGATCGACGGAGAGGATTTCCGGCACCGCGGCCTGCCCGCAGCGCCTTCTCCGTTGCGGAACAGCGAGCTCCACGCCCACATGAAGGCGGAGTTCGATGGCCAGACGGTGGCCGAGGACGACTTCAAGTCACTCATCGCGCATCTGGCCGGTGTCCACCCGAGCCGCTACCGGAAGCTCATCGACGGCGTGGACGGCGTTGTCTGGCGGGATGTGGAAACCATCACCGAACAGGCCGTTGCGCTGCGGTTCGTGGTTCTGGCCGACCGGCTGTACGACAAGGATGTTCCGATCCTGGCCAGCGGGGTTCCGTTCGACAAGCTGTTCACCGAGGAAATGATGACCGGCGGCTACATGAAGAAGTACTTCCGGGCGGTCTCCCGCCTCACCGCGCTGGCCCGCGAAGGCCAGAACCACGAACCGGCTCTTTAGAGCACCTTCGACACAGGCCTTAAACGCCAAGGGCACCGGTGCCGCCTCTCGGCAGGACCGGTGCCCTGGTTGACGTGTCGGGGCAAATGCCCGGGCAAATCCTTTGTTACGGAGCCTTGTCGACCGGCGGCACGGCAGTGCGTGCCTGGGTCTCATTCGGCTTTCCGTCTGCATTGTCAACGAAGTTGGAAGCGCCATTCTGGACTTTATCTACATGACCGGCATACTTGCCGCCCGTCTTCGAGTCGACGAAGTCGCCGCCTTTTTGGATGCCGTCCTTGATGGCCTGCTCGTTGCCGCGGATCAGACCCTGAGCCTTGCCCTTTAGATCGTCAATTAATCCCACGAGCACCTCCCTTCAATCGCGGAGCCAGTTCGCTCCTCCGCAGTCGATCCTAGCCCTCGGGAGGACATATGCCAAGGTCCAGTTGACAACTTTTGTCACACGGTATGAAGACATGAAAAAAGCAGCTCCCGAGGGAGCTGCTTTATGGTGGGCGATACTGGGATCGAACCAGTGACCTCTTCCGTGTCAGGGAAGCGCGCTACCGCTGCGCCAATCGCCCGGAACCGGATAACCGGCTAATCCTGGGGTTCGAATCCGTAAGGATGTAAGAGAGCGGACGACGAGATTCGAACTCGCGACATCCACCTTGGCAAGGTGGTGCTCTACCAGCTGAGCTACGTCCGCACATGAAGCACGATCCGGAAAATCCGGACGTTCAACAACAAGCAAGTTTCCTTGCTCTGGTGGGCGATACTGGGATCGAACCAGTGACCTCTTCCGTGTCAGGGAAGCGCGCTACCGCTGCGCCAATCGCCCATTGAATCCGGCAGCACCGGAAACCATGGTTTTCACCGAGGTGGGTACGGGATTCGAACCCGTGTATACGGCTTTGCAGGCCGCTGCCTCGCCTCTCGGCCAACCCACCGTGTAAGCATAAATTCCTCGGAATCCAGCCGTGACAGTGTCCTGCGAGCGGACGACGAGATTCGAACTCGCGACATCCACCTTGGCAAGGTGGTGCTCTACCAGCTGAGCTACGTCCGCATTTTGGAGCGGTGATTCCTTGCCGTAAGCGGCATTTCCTCGCGTTCCAACGAGTAAAAACTCTATAGGAGGTTCAGGGAATCTCCAAATCGTCCTCCACTGCAGCTTCGTCAACCGGCCTACTTCCCTGAATTCTAGGGAAATTTTTGAATTACAGAGGTGTAGTTCACGGCGTTCCTGCGCCACGGCTTTCTGCGGGATTGCCTTCCATATCCCCGCCTCTTGGCTCGCTGTTCCGTCCGTCATCGCCGGCTCTTCCCCGCGGGTGCCGTCCGATTTCCGTAAACGCCACATCGTCCGCTAGCATTCAAATGCATCGGGGCGATTGGCGCAGTGGTAGCGCGCTTCGTTCACACCGAAGAGGTCACTGGTTCGAACCCAGTATCGCCCACCGATGGATGGTCCGTTCCGCACAGGGAAAACCTGCGCGGGGCGGACTTTTCTGTTTCCGGACCTTACTGTCAGCCCCCTGTGAAAGAGTCTTGCCATGACTGATCCACTCCTCGCCCACGCCACGGAATATGGCCGGATGTACGCGCGCTCCACCACCGAGGCGTTCTCAGTTCCTTCCATCACCACGGTGATCGGTCAGCAGCCGCACGGCCTGGACGGCTGGTTTGGGTACATGGGGGCGAGCAGCCTGGCGAAGGATCCTTCGCTGCCCGAGATCCTTGGGAGTCCGGCCAAGGTCCGGCAGGCCGTGAACCGGGCGGCCAAGGCGGCGGAGGCTTACCGCGACGAGGCTGCCCAGCGCGGCGACCGCGTCCACAACTACTGCGAACAGGTGGCCCTGCGGGCCTTGGGCCGTCCTCATCAGATGCAGGAAGCCCGGGAGGCCCTGGCGGCCAATGGCGAGGAGGCCTTCGCGGCCCGCTTCGACGAGTGGTGGCAGCTGTTCCGTGTGGAGCCCGTGGCTCCGGAGATCACAGTATGGAACAAGACCGTGGGATACGCCGGAACCCTGGACCTCGTGGCCAAAATCAACGGGCGGACCTGCCTCATTGACTACAAGACCAAAGGGACTACCCGGGACGGCCAGGTTAAGCCGCTGGATGACAAGGTGGTCATGCAGCTCGTTGCCGGAATGAAGGCGGAGGAGAGCCTCGTGGACGCCGTGGCGGGGGAGTGGGAACCGTGGCGGCATGGCGACTCTCCGGTGCTGCTGGCGGTCGCCATCGGCGAAACCGAGGTTCGTCCGGTGCGGGCGAACCCCGAGGTGCTGCGGCATCACTGGTGGAAGTTCTGCGCGCTGCGCCGTGTCTGGGAGATGTCCGCGGACACCCTGAGCGCCGGGCCCGCCCTGCTCCCGGTGGCGCCGCCGGTGTTTGTCTGAGCGGAAGTTCACCGGCTGCGGTAGACCACCAGGGCCGGGGCGGCCCGGGCAGGGCGGCAGCAACTAAACTGGTCTGGATCCGTTACCGTTCACCGTGAGGAAATGACTGCAGATGGCAATACTGAATATCCGTATCATCGGCGATCCCGTGCTGCGCACGGTTGCTGAGCCTGTCACGGAATTCGGGCCGGAGCTGGCCAAGCTCGTTGCCGACATGACCGAAACCATGGAGGACGTGGACGGCGCCGGCCTCGCCGCGCCGCAGATCGGCGTCAGCCTCCGGGTGTTTACCTACCGGATTGGCGGCGTCGAAGGCCACGTCATCAACCCCGTGCTGGAGAACAGTGAGGACGTCCAGCCCGACGAAGTGGAAGGCTGCCTGTCCATTCCAGGCCTCGGCTTCCCCGTCCGGCGCTTTCGGACCACCCGTGTAACCGGGGTCGACATCAACGGAAACCCGGTCTCGCTTGAGGGGGAGGGGATGCTGGCCCGCTGCTTCCAGCACGAAACCGACCACCTTGACGGCATTCTCTTCACCGACCGGCTCGAAGGAGAGGACCGCAAGGCTGCGCTGCGCTCCATCCGCAACGCCAACTATGACGCCATTACTGAGCGGACGACGGCGAAGCGTGCCAAGACTGTCGGCTCCAGTTTCGGGGGCGGCAGTTTTGGGGCCGGAACCTCCGGTGCAGGCAGCTTCGGCGCCGCCGAATGAGGGTCCTTTTCGCTGGAACACCGGCCGTAGCCGTGCCGTCGCTGGATGCACTGGTCGATGCCGGATTCGACGTCGTCGCGGTGCTGACCCGGCCGGACGCGCCGATCGGCCGGAAACGCGTGCTCACGCCGTCGCCCGTTGCCGCCCGCGCGGCGGAGTTGGGGATCGACGTCATCCACGCTGCCCGCGTGGACGCCGAGGTCACAGCCAGAATTGCGGCAGTCCGTCCTGACGTCGCGGCCATTGTCGCCTACGGCGGCCTGGTGCCGCGCGCGGCCCTGGACATCCCGCAACACGGCTGGATCAACCTCCATTTCTCGCTTCTGCCTGCCTGGCGCGGTGCTGCACCCGTGCAGCGCTCCGTCATTGCCGGGGACGACATCACCGGCGCCGTGACCTTCCAGCTTGAGGAGGGGCTCGACACTGGTCCTGTCATTGGAACACTCACCGAACCGGTCCGGTCCGACGACACCTCCGGAACGCTGCTGGACCGGCTGTCCCGCAGCGGAGCCGTGCTGCTTGCCCAGACCCTGTCCGCCGTCGGCTCCGGCGCCGCGTCGCCGCGGCCGCAGCAGGGTGAGGTGTCGCTGGCGCCGAAGCTGACCATCGAGGACGGCCGGATCAACTGGTCGGAGCCTGCCCTTGCCATCGGCCGGCGGGCGCGGGGGGTCACTCCGGAACCGGGAGCGTGGACCACCCTAGCCGGCCAGCGGCTGAAGCTCGAGCCCGTGGTGCCGCGGCCCGAGGGTCCTGCGCTGGCACCTGGAGCAGTGGCGCTCGACGGGAAAAGCGTGCTGGTGGGAACCGGATCGCACCCCGTGCAGCTGACCCGTGTCCAGCCTGCGGGCAAGAAAATGATGTCTGCGGCCGACTGGGCCCGCGGACAGGCCTCCCTTGAAAGCGTGGTGTTCGAATGAGCGAGTCCGGAACAAGCGGCAGCGGCCGTGGGAAAGGCCCGCAACGCGCCGGACAAGGCGGCCAGCGCGGGATCCAGCGGGGCAGGGACGGCAGCCGCCGGAACGCCCAGGGCAGGGAGCGCAACCGCGGCCCGCAGCGCAGCTACACCGAAAACGCACCCTCCCAGCGCACCCGGCGCGCCGACCCCGCCAGGCTTGTCGCATTCGAAGTGCTGCGCGCCGTCGCTTCCGAGGACGCCTACGCCAACCTGGTCCTCCCGGCGCGGATCCGGCACCACGGGCTGGACAAGCGGGACGCCGGGTTCGCCACGGAACTGAGCTACGGCGCACTGCGCGGCCAGGGGACGTACGACGCCGTCCTGGCCCGCTGCGTGGACCGGCCGCTGGACCAGCTCGACCCCGCCGTCCTCGACGCCCTGCGGATTGGTGCGCACCAGCTGCTCGCCATGCGAGTTCCCGCCCATGCGGCGCTGGACCAGACGGTGGGACTGGCACGCGCCGTGATCGGGGCCGGGCCGTCCACGCTCATCAACGCCGTGCTGCGTAAGGTCGCTGCCCACACACTCGAGGATTGGCTGGACCTGCTGGTCGTGAACGAGACGGACGCCGTCAAAGTGGCGGCTGTACGCCACGCCCATCCTGAGTGGATTGTGCGTGCGTTCAGGCAGTCGCTGGTGGCTCACGGCAGGCCCGTTACCGAGATCGACGATCTGCTCGAAGCGGACAACGCAGCCCCGGTGGTCAACCTGGTGGCGCTGCCCGGGCTCGGCAGCCTGGATGAGGCCCTCGAGAACGGTGCGGCGGCGGGTGAACTCGTCGAAGGCTCCGCGCTGTCCAGCGGCGGTGACCTCGGACGTCTGTCCTCGGTCCGGGAGGGAACAACGCGCGTCCAGGACGTCGGTTCGCAGCTCGTGGCCCGCGCCCTCGCCGCCGTCGACCTTGGAAATACCGGCAGCCAGGCGGGCGGAGCCGCTGCGGAGTCAGGCGAATCCTGGCTTGACCTGTGTGCCGGGCCAGGCGGCAAGGCTGCACTCCTCGGCGCACTTGCCCACCAGCGCGGAGCCACGCTTTTAGCCAACGAGCCCGCACCCCACCGCGCCAAACTTGTCCGGCAAGCCCTGGGCGCCGTTCCCAGGGAGGTGTGGCAGGTGCGCACCGGGGACGGCAGGGAGGTCGGCGAGGAGCAGGCGGAACGCTTTGACCGTGTGCTTGTTGACGTCCCCTGCACGGGACTCGGCGCTTTGCGCCGCCGGCCCGAGTCCCGCTGGCGCCGCACGCCGAAAGACCTGACCGACCTCGGTCCGCTGCAGCGGGACCTGCTCAAGTCTGCCCTGAACGCGGTGAAGCCCGGCGGCGTCGTCGCGTACGTGACCTGTTCGCCGCACCCCGCGGAGACCACCGCGGTGGTCAGTGACGCGCTGCGCGAGCGTGATGACCTCGAGCTCCTGGACGCCGGCAGCGCCCTGGATGCGGTCAGCCTGACCGGGCAGCTGAACGCCGGCCACGAACAGACGGCCCAGCTGTGGCCCCATATCCACCGCACCGACGCCATGTTCCTGGCCCTGATCCGCAAAAAGCGCTGATCCGCAAGAAACCCGATTCACTCAGAGCGTTTAAATCCCTCTCCGCGAAAGGACCCGCATGCCCCAGTGCTGCATCAACCCGAGCATCCTCTCCGCAGATTTCGTGAATCTCGAAGCCGAGCTGCAGCGCATCAGCAACGCCGACTCGGTGCACGTGGACGTGATGGACAACCATTTCGTTCCGAACCTGACCATCGGACTCCCGGTGGTGCAGCGGATCCAGGCCGTGAGCCCGGTTCCGTTGGATGTGCACCTGATGATTTCCGACGCCGACCGGTGGGCTCCGGATTACGCAGACGCCGGCATCGCCTCGGTGACGTTCCACGCGGAGGCGTCCATAGCGCCGGTGAAACTGGCCCGTGAGCTTCGGGCCCGCGGATCGAAGGCCGGCATGGCGCTGCGGCCGGCAACTGCCGTGGAACCGTACCTGGACATGCTCCCTGAACTGGACATGCTGCTGATCATGACCGTGGAGCCCGGATTCGGCGGACAGTCCTTCCTGGACCTTACGCTCCCGAAGATCCGGCGCGCGCGTGCGGCGATCGACGGCTCCGGCGTCGGAGTGGCGCTCCAGGTGGACGGCGGCATCACGGAGGAGACCATCCTGCGTGCGGCAGAGGCCGGAGCCAACGTGTTTGTCGCGGGCTCGGCCGTCTACGGCGCTGCCGATCCGGCCGATGCCATCGACCGGCTGCGCAAGGCCGGCTCGCTGTAGCCGCAAGCTCCCGCCACGGTCGTTCCGTGACGGTCCATGGCAGGGAATACCCGGAGCATGCTCTGGGTTGTGTCAGAATAGCAACACACAATACGTGCTCCGGGGTCGGTGTAAGTCCGAACCGGCGGTGACAGTCCGCGACCCGCGAGCCGGTGTTCTCCCAGGAGGACCCGGCGGACGGTTGAACTGGTGAAATTCCGGTACCGACAGTTAAAGTCTGGATGAGAGAAGCACGTACGGCTGTATCTGCGGCGCCTGCCAGCGTCGCAGCATTGCACTGTCGTATACCCCCGGAGCCTTAGCGGTTCTAGAGGGAAGGAACGACACATACGCATGGACGCCCGTACCGTGTGGCCGGATCCGGCGGTAGCCACGTGACCATCCAGCCGATTCACGCCTTCAGTGCCTCCGAAACCCTCGCAATGGACGCTGCCCTGGAAGCTGCCCTGCAGGGACCGCGAGGCGCCAATCCCTTGGTGGGTGCCGTCGTCGTCGGCCCCGACGGCCGTCAGCTGGCGACGGGCCACCACCGCGGCGCCGGAACGGCGCACGCAGAAGCCGATGCCATAGCGGCCGCCGCCGCCGCCGGGGTGGACCTCAATGGCGCCACAATGGTGGTCACGCTGGAACCCTGCAATCACGTGGGACGCACCGGGCCGTGCGCGCAGGCGATCATCGAGGCCGGAATAGCCAATGTCGTGTACGCCGTTGACGACCCCCACGATCCCGCGGCCGGCGGGGCAGCAACTCTCCGCGCCGCAGGGGTCAGCGTCCGCAGCGGGCTGGCAGCCGAGCGCGCTCTGGAACTCAACCGCCGCTGGTTCGAGGCTGTCGGGGACAAGCGCCCGTTCGTCACGCTGCACATCGCCCAGACGCTGGACAGCCGCATCGCCGCAGAAGACGGCACGAGCCAGTGGATTTCCTGCCCGGAATCGCTGGCGGACAACCACGCCATCCGGCGCCGGATCGACGCCATCCTCGTCGGCACGCAGACAGTTTTGGTGGACAACCCGCGGCTCACGGCAAGGGACGCACAGGGTGACGCCTTCGGCGAGCAGCCGCTCCGGGCGGTCATGGGCCTTCGTGAAATCCCGGAAGACGCCGCCGTGCGCGGGGACGACGGCAAGGTTCTCCACCTTCCCACCCGTGACCCGCGCGAAGCGCTGGACCTGCTGTTTTCGGCAGGGGTACGGCACGTCATGGTGGAGGGCGGCTCGAGGATCCTGAGTGCCTTTCTGTCCGAAGGCCTGGTGGACGAACTCGTCGTCTACCTGGCGCCCACGCTGCTCGGATCCGGAACCCCGGCCCTCAACGGCCTGGGCATCGCCACCCTTGCCGATGCCCAGCGGTGGGAGTGGGATGCGGCCTCCGGCGGCGCCGTCCAGACCCTGGGCAGGGACCTGCGGCTGCACCTCCTGCCGGAACGGCCGTCCGGGCCGCCCGCAAACGAAGACCCCGTGTCCACAGCGGCACGTTCAGCAACGCCAATTGATTCACAACCAGCCCGCACAGCAGCGGGCGCAGCCATGGGAGGCTACTGATGTTCACCGGAATTATCGCCGAGCAAGGGAAGGTCCTCTCCGTGGACCGGAACGGGGACACGAGCGCAACGTTGCGCCTGCACGCCCCCGGCACGGCCGACGGCCTGCCCTTGGGCGGCTCGATCGCCGTCAACGGCGTATGCCTCACGGCGACCGCGATTGACGGGAAGGACTTCAGCGTCGACGTCATGGGCGAAACCCTCATTCGCAGCACTATCGGCGACCTCGCCGCCGGCGACGCCGTCAATCTGGAACGCTGCGTTCCGGCGGGCGGCCGGCTGGACGGCCATGTTGTCCAGGGCCACGTGGACGGCGTCGGCGAGCTGCTGGAACGCGAGGCCCAGGGCAACTGGGAACGGCTCCGTTTCGGAGTGCCGCAGCGGCTGGCACGCTACATCGCCGAAAAAGGCTCCATCGCCATCGACGGCGTCTCCCTCACTGTCACGGCCGTCAGCCCCGCGCCGGAAGCGTCGCCTTGGTTTGAAGTGGGGCTCATCCCGACCACCCTGGCTGAGACCGGACTTGGTGCGAAGCCGGTCGGCGGAAATGTGAACCTCGAAGTCGACGTGTTGGCCAAGTACACCGAACGGCTGCTGGCCTTCAGCGGCCCTGTTGCTGGAACGGGCTCGCCAACCGGAACAGGCTCTGCCGCCGGAATGGAGGGCCAGGCATGAGCGCGGCAAAGCTGGAACCGGCCGCAACCGGCACCACCGTGGCGCTCGATCCGATCGAGGACGCTATCCGTGCAATCGCGGCGGGGCGGCCCGTCCTGGTGGTCGACAATGAGGACCGCGAGAACGAAGGAGACATCATCTTCGCGGCCGAGCATGCTACCCCGGCGCTGATGGGCTGGACCATCCGCTACAGTTCCGGCGTCGTCTGCGTTCCGCTCGACGGCGGCCGCGCCGACGCCCTGGACCTGCCTCCGATGGTGGAGGTCAACCAGGATTCGAAGGGCACCGCCTATACCGTCTCCTGTGACGCCGCCGCCGGCGTCAGCACCGGCATCTCCGCCACAGACCGTGCTTTGACGGCGAGGGTCCTCGCGGATCCCCGCAGCGAACCCGCTGCGCTGACCCGGCCCGGGCATATTTTCCCATTGCGGGCAGTTAATGGGGGAGTGCGTGAACGCCCCGGCCACACTGAAGCGGCCGTGGACCTGTGCCGGCTCGCCGGTCTGCAGCCGGTGGGCGTGATCGCGGAAGTTGTGTACGACGACGGTGAAATGATGCGGCTGGACGGCCTGCGGGTGTTCGCTGCGGAGCACGGTTGCCCCTTGGTTTCGATCGAGGATCTCGTGGCCTATATGGAAGCGAGCGACAGTGTATCTTCACAGGAGAACAGGCCGGAGCCCAGTCCGGCTGGAGAAGGGAAATGACAATGAGCGGATCTCAAGCTGCACAGGCGAGCGGCAACGGCCGGGTGCCGCACCCGGTAAGCGGCGGTCCTGTGGTGCAGCTGCCCGGCGCATTCGGAAACTTCGTGACACAGGCGTGGACCGATCTGATCACGGGCGCCGAGCACCTCGCTGTCAGCTCGCCCAATCCTCCGAAGGATGGCCAGGCGCCGCTCGTCCGGCTGCACTCCGAATGCCTCACCGGCGACGTCTTCGGATCCTACCGCTGCGACTGCGGCGAGCAGCTGGCCTACGCCCTGGAAATGATCGAGGCAAACGGCGGAACACTCCTGTACCTCCGCGGCCAGGAAGGCCGGGGCATCGGCCTGGCCAACAAGATCAAGGCCTATGCCCTGCAGGAAGCCGGGTTCGACACCGTTGAGGCCAACGAGCAGCTCGGCCTGCCTGTGGACGCCCGGTGCTACAAGGCCGCCGCCCAGATCCTTGCCGAAATGGGACTGCACGAGATCAGGCTGCTGAGCAACAACCCGGACAAGCAGAACCGCCTGGCGAACGCGGGCGTCAAGGTCGTGGAAATGGTTCCCACCGAGGTGCCCTCCCGGGAACAGAACATCCGCTACCTGCAGACCAAGAAAGACCGCATGGACCACATGCTGACCCTGGATGCACAGGGTGCAGGCGTGCCGGGAAGCGGCGCGGACACTTTTGACCACGAACAAGACTGAACGGATCAGGAACTAATTCATGAGCGGACACGGCGCACCCCAGATCGACCTCACCACACTCAATCCCGCAGAGACCTCAAAGCTGCGGCTTGCCATCGTGGCGGCGAGCTGGCATACCCAGATCATGGACGGACTCCTGGACGGTGCGTTGCGCGCCGCCAAGGACGCCGGCATCAGCGAGCCCACCGTGCTGCGCGTACCCGGCAGCTTTGAGCTCCCGGTCGCGGCCGCGCGGCTGGCACCGCACTTTGACGCCGTCGTGGCGCTCGGCGTGGTCATCCGCGGCGGCACGCCGCATTTTGACTACGTCTGCCATGCCGCAACGTCGGGGCTCACGGACGTCAGCGTCAACACCGGCGTGCCGGTTGGCTTTGGCGTACTGACCTGCGACACCGAAGAGCAGGGCCTGGACCGGGCCGGCCTGCCGGGCTCCTCGGAGGACAAGGGGCACGAGGCTGTTACGGCCGCGCTGGCCACCGCGGTGTTGCTCGCGCAGTACTGATCCCTGCCGCTATTTGTTGGTGATGGGCGGGGATGTGACCGACCGCAGACCATGTGTATTCAGTCACACCCCCGCCGTCATGGAAGGGCCCGAAAGGCGAGGTCCGGCCCCGAGCAAGTAGGCTGGAGGGCGTGAAGAATTTCGAGACGCTGTTCGCAGAACTGAGTGAGAAGGCAGCCACCCGTCCGGAGGGCTCCCGCACCGTCGCCGAATTGGAGTCCGGGATCCACGGCATCGGGAAAAAAGTCGTCGAGGAAGCCGCCGAAGTCTGGATGGCTGCAGAGTACGAATCAGACGAGGCGGCTGCCGAAGAAATCTCGCAGCTCCTGTACCACCTGCAGGTCCTGATGCTTGCCAAGGGACTCAGCCTGGAAGACGTTTACAAGCATCTCTAGCCGCGTCCGCGTGGCCCAGCTTGCCTAAACTGAAGACTTCCACACCCAGAAAGACCCACAAATGCTGCGAGTAGCTGTACCCAATAAGGGATCCCTGTCCGAAGCCGCCTCCGCCATGCTCTCCGAGGCGGGCTACCGCCAGCGCCGGGACAACCGCGAACTGGTCATGGTGGACCCGGACAACGAGATCGAGTTCTTCTTCCTTCGTCCCCGCGACATCGCCGTTTACGTGGGGCAGGGAACGCTCGACGTCGGCATCACCGGCCGCGATCTGCTGCTGGACGCCGAGGTTGAGGCCGAGGAACTGCTGCCGCTGGGTTTTGCCGCTTCCACCTTCCGCTTTGCAGGTCCGGTGGGCGATTTCAGCAAAGTCGAAGAACTTGAGGGCAAGCGCCTCGCCACCAGTTACGACGGCCTGCTCCGCGGCTACCTCGCCGAGCGCGGCATCAAAGCGAAAGTGGTCCGCCTGGATGGCGCCGTGGAATCGTCCGTGCGGCTCGGTGTGGCCGACGCCATCGCCGACGTTGTCGAAACCGGGAACACGCTCAAGGCCGCCGGCATGGAGATCTTCGGCGAGCCTATTCTGAAGTCCGAGGCCGTCCTGATCCGACGGACCGGTGAGGGCGGCGCCGCGAACGGCACCGCCAGGGAAATCGAGATCCTGATCCGCCGGCTGCAGGGCGTCCTCGTGGCGCGCCAGTACGTGCTGATGGACTACGACATCCGCAAGGATCTCGTGGAACAGGCCGCGGCCTTGACCCCCGGACTCGAGTCGCCCACGGTGTCACCGCTTCGTGACTCCGAATGGGTGGCCGTCCGCTCCATGGTGCCGAAGAAGGAAACCAACCGGATCATGGATGAGCTGTACGACCTTGGCGCCCGTGCCATCCTGGTCAGCAGCATCCACGCCTGCCGCATCTGAGCCGGTCTTCCAACGCCCCGTCCCCCCACGCGGGCCCCCTTCACACAGCACCATTTTGCAGGACATCAGGAGAATCATGGCTGTAGCCGTACGCGTCATTCCGTGCCTGGACGTAGATGCCGGCCGCGTGGTCAAGGGCATCAACTTCGAAGGGCTCCGCGACGCCGGAGATCCGGTGGAGCTGGCGCACCGCTACGACAACGCCGGCGCGGACGAGCTTACCTTTCTGGATGTGACGGCGTCGTCGGGCAACCGGGAAACGACGTTCGACGTCGTCCGCCGCACTGCCGAGGAAGTCTTCATCCCGTTGACCGTGGGCGGCGGTGTCCGCGGCGTCGCCGAAGTGGACAAGCTGCTCCGCTACGGCGCTGACAAGGCGTCCATCAACACGGCCGCGGTGGCCCGCCCCGATGTCATTGACGAAATCACCCGGCACTTCGGCTCGCAGGTGCTTGTGCTGTCAGTTGACGCGCGCCGTACCCGCCCAGGATCCGAGCCCACAGCGTCCGGCTTTGAGGTCACCACGCACGGAGGCCGCCAGGGCACCGGAATCGATGCCGTTGCGTGGGCGAAGGAAGCCGCCGACAGGGGAGTGGGGGAAATCCTGCTCAACTCGATCGACGCCGACGGCACGAAGGACGGCTTCGACCTTGAGCTGATCAGGCTGGTCCGTGCGGCCGTCAAGGTGCCCATCATCGCTTCCGGTGGTGCCGGCGAACCCGCCCACTTCCCGCCCGCCGTCGAGGCCGGAGCGGACGCTGTGCTGGCCGCCTCCATCTTCCACTGGGGCCCGGACGACATGATGTCCCAGGTCAAAACCGCCATCCGCGAAGCCGGTTTCGAGGTCCGCTGACCAGACCGCTGGTTTGGCCGGTCACCGCTTCTTACAGGCCGACCTCGGCGGACTGCAGAAGCGCGACGGCGTCCGCCTGGCCTTCGAAGGTCACGAGGGCATGGCGCGTGCGGCCGTGAGCGTGCATCAGCAGCTCGCCCGGCTCGCCGACGATGGCCACGGACACGGGTGCGCGCCGTGCGACGTGCCTCGGGCCGGAGGGCCGGACCAGGACAATGCCAAGGTCAACCCCGCGGTACAGGATGGCAGCACGTTTGATCAATTCGTCCCAGAGCGCTTCGGAGTATTCCTCATCGAGCGCACGGGGTGCCCAGCGGTCGACGGCCCGACGGATGTCCTCGGTATGGACGAAGTATTCGATCAGGTTGGAGCTTTCGTCCAGCGCCTTGATCTTCATTGGAGACAGCGCCGGAGGCCCGGAGCGGAAGGCCTTCACGAGTTCGGTGTAGTCGTCGGCGGTTTTGAGCTTGGATGCGAGCTTGGCCGTCGCCTTGTCCGAGGCCTTCGACAGGCGCTTGATGATCAGCCCGAGGCCGACCGCGGCCTTCCTTTCGCGCAGGTACAAGTGCGCCGCCAGGTCTCTGGTCTTCCATCCGCGGCAGAGCGTGGGGGAATCAGGACCGGCCGCCAGCAGGGTTTCGGCCAGGACTTCTCGGGACGGTTCGACGAAATGCATCACTTGTGAAACTAGCACGTCGCCATGGGAGTTGCGCAGTGTATCGGCCCGTGACTTCGTGCCGTTCTTCACACTGATCAAGGGGCTGTGGCGAGGCACTAGACTTGACCTGATGTCTGAGCAGCCCGCCCCCAGCCCCACTCCCGGCCGAACCCCCGGAACCCCCGGCTCCGCCGGTGACAACACAGCCGTTTCCGAAAGTCCGCTGCCCGCCGAGATTGCCTCCGCGCTGAAGCGGGACGGCGCCGGCCTGGTGGCCGCGATCGTGCAGCAGCACGACACCAATGAGGTGCTCATGCTCGGCTGGATGGACGACGAAGCCCTGAAACGCACCATGACCACCGGGCGCGTGACCTTTTACTCCCGGTCCCGCCAGGAGTACTGGCGCAAGGGGGACACCTCGGGCCACGTGCAGTGGGTCAAGTCGGTGGCCATGGACTGCGACGGCGATGCCTTGCTGGTGCGCGTCGACCAGGTAGGCGCCGCGTGCCACACCGGAACGCGCACGTGCTTCGACGGCCGCGACCTCGAGGTCGTGACCGGAACAGCCGGATAGCCGCGTCCCGCTGAACAGGTCTATTGAATTAGGCAACACCCCAGAACAGACGGAGAACCAATAGCCATGCAGGACCTCGGAATCATCAGCCCGAGCCTGGAAGAATTCCGGGAACTCGCCGGCCATAGCCGTGTCATCCCCGTCCGGCTCAAGGTCTTGGCCGACGCCGAAACCCCCATCGGCCTCTACCGGAAACTCGCACAGGGCCAGCCCGGCACCTTCCTGATGGAGTCGGCGGCCGTCGGCGGCGCCTGGTCCCGTTATTCGTTCATCGGCGCACGGTCCCGCGCCACGCTGACCACCAAGGACGGCCAGGCTCACTGGCTCGGCCAACCCCCGGCAGGCGTTCCGGTGGACGGCAACCCCGTGGACGCCATCCGGGACACCGTCGCCGCCCTGCGCACCGACCGGTTCGACGGACTGCCGCCCTTCACGTCGGGGCTCGTTGGCTTCCTCGGCTGGGAGACCGTCCGGCACTGGGAACGGCTCACCAGCCCTCCCGAGGACGACCTTCAGCTTCCCGAAATGGCCCTGAACCTCGTCACGGACATGGCAGTCCATGACAACATGGACGGCACCGTCCTGCTGATCGCCAACGCCATCAACTTCGACAACAGCCCCGACCGCGTGGACGAGGCCTGGCAGGACGCGGTGGCCCGTGTGAAGGAACTGCTGGCCCGCATCAGCACCCCGGTGACCCAGCCGGTGTCTGTGCTGGAACCCGCAGCCCTCGATTTCGCATCCAGTGTCCAGGAACGCTGGGACGAACCGGAGTACCTTGCCGCCCTTGACCGCGGCAAGGAGGCGATCGTGGACGGGGAAGTTTTCCAGGTGGTGATTTCCCGCCGCTTCGAAATGGAGTGCGGGGCGTCCCCGCTGGACGTCTACCGGGTGCTCCGCAACACGAATCCCAGCCCCTACATGTACATCTTCAGCCTCGAGGATGCGGACGGCCGGGAGTATTCGATCGTCGGTTCGTCCCCGGAGGCGCTGGTCACCGTCACCGGAGACGACGTCATCACCCACCCCATCGCGGGTTCCCGTCCGCGCGGCAAGACCGTGGAGGCGGACAAAGCCCTCGCCGAGGAACTCCTCGCGGACCAGAAGGAACGCGCCGAGCACCTGATGCTGGTGGACCTGTCCCGCAACGATCTGTCCAAGGTCTGCGTCGCGGGATCGGTGGACGTCACGCAGTTCATGGAGGTGGAGCGGTTCAGCCACATCATGCACCTGGTCTCCACCGTCGTCGGACAGCTTGCCCCCACGGCCAAGGCCTACGACGTCCTGAAGGCCACCTTCCCGGCAGGAACACTTTCGGGCGCGCCGAAGCCGCGTGCCCTGCGCCTGCTCGATGAGCTGGAGCCCCACCGCCGTGGAATCTACGGCGGCGTGGTGGGCTACCTGGACTTCGCCGGGGACATGGACATGGCCATCGCCATCCGCTCGGCACTGCTGCGCGAAGGCCGGGCGTATGTGCAGGCCGGCGGTGGCATCGTGGCGGACTCGGTCAACCCGACCGAGGCGCTGGAAACGGTGAACAAGGCAGCTGCTCCACTGCGCGCCGTGCACACCGCGGGCTCGCTCCACAACATCACGCCCGAATCGGTCGCCACCGCAGAGTCAGCTGCACGCAAGCCCGCTGCCCCCCAAACCGCGGCAGGACCGAACGCCGGAGCAGAAACCGGAACAGAGTCCTGATGGCGGTTCCGGCAGGTTCGGCCACCCCGGCCAAATCCCGCAGCAGCGCCCCAACGTGGGCCCGAAAATCCACGGTGGTCCTGCTCATCGCTGTGCTGGCGCTGGCAGTTTTCGGCGCCACCACACAGACCTGGCTCACCGTCCACCTGGACCCGCAGCAGCTGGGACAGACCTCCGCCGTCCAGGACGGACTCGAGGTCCAGGGGAGCAAGGCGGCCACGACGGTGACGGCGCTTGCGCTCGTCGCACTGGCCGGCGGCCTGGCGGCTTCCATCGCCGGCAGGATCGCCCGCTGGGTCATCACGGCCATCATCGTGCTGGCGGCCGTGGGTATTGTCGCGGCTGCCGCGACCGTGCTCGCCGACCCGCTTGCGGCTGCCCAGGGATCCATCGCGGCCGCTACGGGTGTTTCGGGGAGCACAGCGGACGTGAGCGTTACGGCGTTCCCCGTCCTCGCCGTCGTCGCCGGTTCCCTCCTGGCACTGGGCGGACTGCTGGTCATCCCCGCGGGAAGGCACTGGAAGATCCGCACTAAGTACGACACCGCGGCGCCTGGAACACCGGCGGCGAAGGTAGGCCCGGTGGACGAGATCGACAGCTGGGACCGGCTCTCCCGCGGCGACGATCCCACCTGAGCGCGAAGCCTCGAGGTGCGCGGCGAAGCTGCCGATGCCTAAGCCCGCGCCAAAAAATGGCAGAATGTAAGCAGTATTGATCCTGAGGAGATTCACATGAGCAAAGCCACAGTTTCCGGCACCCAGCCAGCGGCCGGAAAGACCGGAAAGACCCACCACGGCATCGATCACAGCATCGACCTGGGCCACGGCAACAGCCCGGCCGCATGGACCTGCGTCATCGTCATGCTGATCGGTGCCCTCATCGCCTCCATCGCGTTTGTCATCGCCAGCTCCCCGATCTTCTGGGCGGGCATCGCGGTCATGTTCGTCGGCCTCCTCGCCGGCTACATCATGCGCAAGGCGGGTTACGGCGTGGGCGGCAGCAAGATTAAGAACACCGGCCACTGACCGTGACGGTTCTCGATGACATCAATGCCGGTGTCAGGGAGGACATGGAGGCCCGCAAGCGCCTTGTGTCCCTCGCGGAACTGAAGGACCGCGCCCTGGCGGCCGCTCCGGCGCGCGACGCCTGGGCAGCCCTGGGCGGTCCGTCCGCAACCCGCGACCAGCTCAAGGTCATCGCGGAAATCAAGCGCCGCAGCCCCTCCAAGGGCGACCTCGCGAGCATCGTGGACCCGGCGTCGCTGGCGGAACAGTATGCCGACGGCGGTGCCGCCGTGATCAGCGTGCTCACCGAACAGCGCCGCTTCAATGGCTCCCTCGCGGACCTGGACGCGGTCCGCGCCCGCGTGGACGTCCCGCTGCTCCGCAAGGACTTCACGCTTGACGAGTACCAGATCTGGGAAGCCCGTGCCCACGGCGCCGACCTCATCCTGCTGATCGTGGCGGCCCTGTCCGACCAGCAGCTGCGCGAGTTCAGCGCCCTCAGCAGCGAGCTCGGCATGAACGTCCTGGTGGAAACGCACACGCCGGAGGAAGTTGAACGGGCCGTGGCGGCAGATGCCCGCATCATCGGCGTCAACGTACGCAACCTCAAGACGCTCGACGTCGACCGGTCTGTTTTCGGCAGCCTGGCCGGAAGCATTCCGGCCGGGGCCGTCGTGGTGGCCGAGTCGGGCGTCCGGAATGCCGACGACGTCACACACTTCGCGGCGCACGGCGCCAACGCCATCCTCGTGGGAGAGGCGCTGGTCAGCGACGCTACGCCGCGTGAACGAATTGCGGAGTTCACCGCAGCCGGCGCAGCGGCGATCGCTGCCCGCGTCTGAACCCCGCCTAAAACCACGGCGCCATCCCGCAGCTGCCACAGGCAGTTGCGGACGGGATGCCGCCTGACATCAATCAGTGAAAAGTGAACAGGATGGTGAGACTGATGGCCGAAGCGCCGACAGCCGGCTCTGATGAAGGCTCGGTGGATGCGTTCCTGCAGGGAGGCACATCGCTGCGTCACGCCCCGGGACCCTACTTCGGCTCGTACGGCGGCCGATGGATGCCCGAGTCTCTGATCGCTGCCCTGGACGAGCTTGAGGACACCTTCGAGAAGGCCAAGGCCGACCCCGAATTCACCGCCCAGATCGCCGAGCTGAACAAAAACTACTCCGGCCGGCCCTCGCTCCTGACCGAAGCGAAGCGGTTCGCCGAGCATGCCGGCGGGGTGCGGATCTTCCTTAAGCGCGAAGACCTGAACCACACCGGCTCGCACAAGATCAACAACGTGCTGGGCCAGGCGCTCCTCGCCAAGCGCATGGGCAAGACCCGCGTCATTGCCGAGACCGGTGCCGGCCAGCACGGCGTGGCCAGCGCTACTGCCGCTGCACTGCTAGGCCTCGAGTGCGTGGTGTACATGGGCGCCGAGGACTGCCGCCGCCAGGCCCTGAACGTGGCCCGGATGGAGCTCCTCGGGGCCACCGTCGTACCCGTGACCAACGGTTCGCAGACCCTCAAGGACGCCATCAACGAGGCCCTCCGCGACTGGGTGGCGAACGTCGGACATACCCACTACCTGCTGGGAACGGCTGCCGGCGCACACCCCTTCCCGGCGATGGTCCGCTACTTCCACGAGGTCATCGGCGAAGAGGCCCGCGCGCAGATCCTTGAGCAGGCCGGCCGCCTGCCGGATGCCGTCTGCGCATGCATTGGCGGAGGCTCCAACGCCATCGGCATCTTCCACGGCTTCCTGGATGACCCTTCGGTCAAGATCTACGGCTTCGAGGCAGGCGGCGACGGTGTGGACACAGGCCGGCACGCAGCCACCATCACGCTCGGCAAGCCCGGCGTACTGCACGGCGCCCGGTCGTACCTCATGCAGGATGACGACGGGCAGACGATCGAGTCCCACTCCATCTCCGCAGGCCTGGACTACCCGGGAGTCGGACCGGAGCACTCCTACCTCGCGGACATTGGACGGGTCAGCTATGAGCCCATCACCGACAGTGAAGCCATGGACGCCTTCCGGCTTCTCTGCCGCACCGAGGGCATCATTCCCGCGATCGAGTCCTCCCACGCGCTGGCAGGTGCCATCAAGGTGGGCCAGCGGCTGGCTGCAGAAAGCGGAACCGGAGAAGCGAGCGACAAGATCGTGATCGTGAACCTGTCCGGCCGGGGCGATAAGGACGTGGCAACAGCAGCCGAATGGTTCGACCTCCTGGACAAGAATTCCGCAGAGGCAACCATCGGCAAGGAAGGGGAACAGCTGTGAGCACTGCGCAGATGACCAGCAAATCCGCAATCGCCATCGACAAGGCCCGCGCAGAAGGACGGGCGGCCCTTATCGGCTACCTGCCCGCCGGCTTTCCCACCGTCGAGGAGACCATCGCGGCAGGCATTGCCCTGGCCCGCAACGGCGCCGACCTCATTGAGATCGGCATTCCCTACTCCGATCCAGTGATGGACGGCCCGGTGATCCAGGCCGCCACCACCGAGGCGCTGGCCAAGGGCTTCGCCGTCCGCCAGGTCTTCGACGTGGTCGCGGGCATCACGGCCGAAACCGACGCCGCCGTCCTGGTCATGACCTACTGGAACCCGGTGGTCCGGATGGGCGTGGAGGAATTCTCCCGCCGCCTGGCCGAAGCCGGGGGAGCGGGGCTCATCACGCCGGACCTCATTCCGGACGAGGCCGCGGAGTGGATGGAAGCCTCCGACAAGTACGGCCTGGACCGTGTGTTCCTCGTCGCGCCGTCCTCCTCGACCGAACGCATGCGGCGCACGGTCGAAGCCAGCCGGGGCTTCGTTTACGCAGTCTCCATCATGGGGGTCACAGGTGCCCGGTCCTCGGTCAGCGCCGCGGCCGAGGGAGTCGTGGCTGCGGCCAAGGAAGCCGGCGCAGAACGCGTGTGCGTGGGCCTCGGGGTATCGAACGCGGAGCACGTCGCGGAAATCGCCGCCTATGCCGACGGCGTGATCGTGGGAACGGCCCTCGTCGCCGCCATCCGCGATGGCGGCGCGGACGCCGTGGCCAGCCTCACCAGAGACCTCAGCACCGGACTGACCAGGAAGTAGCCCTCCATCATGCAGATGTTCCACTCCGCGGCCGCCCTGCTACCGGCAAACATTGTTCCGGCGAACATGATCCCGGCCAGCATTCCGAGCCCGGACTGGTCCGGCTTCGACATTCCGCTGCCGTGGGGCTCACTGCGCATCCATGCCTACGCCCTGTGCATCCTCGCGGGCATCATCGTCGGCCTCTGGCTGACGTCAGTGCGGTGGGCGAGGCGCGGGGCTCCAGAGGGCAGCGTGTGGGACATCGCCATTTGGGCCATACCGTTCGGCATCATCGGCGGCCGGCTCTACCACGTGTTTTCGTCCCCGGACGCCTACTTCGGCCCGGGGTTCGACGGCACGGGCGACCTCTCCCTAATCCCGCAGATCCAGCGCGGCGGCCTCGGAATCTGGGGCGCTGTTGTGCTGGGTGCTTTCGGTGCCTGGATCGGCTGCCGCCGGGCCGGCGTGAAGCTGACGGCCTTCCTGGACGCCGCGGCGCCGGGACTGCTTCTCGCGCAGGCCGTGGGCCGGTGGGGCAACTACTTCAACCAGGAGCTTTTCGGCGGCCCCACCACCCTGCCGTGGGGCCTTCAGGTGGACGCGGACAACGCGAACTTCCCGTCGGGTTACGCCGCTGACACGCTGTTCCACCCCACATTCCTTTATGAGTCGCTGTGGAACATCGCGGGCGTGCTTATTCTGCTGGCATTGGACCGGCGCTTCCACTTCCGCCGCGGCCGGCTCTTCTGGCTGTACGCCATGTATTACACACTGGGCCGCGTATGGATCGAAGCCATGCGGATTGACGACGCCGAACAGATCAGCCTCTTCGGCATCACCACACGGCTCAACGTCTGGACCAGCATCTTCGTGTTCGTCGCCGCGCTGGCAGTGTTCATCGTGCTGGGGCTGCGCAAGAAGGCGGATGACGAGAACGTCTACCTTCCCGGCCGCGAGCCCGCCGCTGCACATGCCGCTGAGGAGGCAGCCGCTGACACGGCCGGTAACAAAGCTGCCGTGGACGCGGCCGCGGACGAAGCCGCCGTCGAACCGGCCGGCAACGAATCCGCCGTCGGGACGGCTGCGGTAGCCGAGAAAACGGACGACGTCGGGAGCTCGCCAGAGCAGGCAGGGAAGCCGGCAAGCGGCCGCCGCTCCGCCGTCGATCCCGTCCGTGATCCGGACCCGGCTGTCTCAGATAGTGAATGGCATGGTAATCTCCCTAATAACAAAAACGGTCCAGGCCACTCTTCTGCCCCAACGGAAGCAGTGCCGGCGCCAAGTCGCGGCGACACGTCCGCCACGGATTCGCCGGACACCGGAAAATCCGGTGCAACAGCAACCGGAGCCGTGCCGAAAGCTGACGGCACCCGCTAGTTCAGCACAGGCAACCAGGGCAGCCAGAGCTACCGCTTGGAGCGCCCAAGACCACAACGTCGTGGTATCAGGGCCCTGCCGGTCAGCACAGAGCTGCCAGCCGGTCAAGCCCGGGCCGGGAGCCTGCGTAACTGTTAGTCCTGCAGTCCTCTCTGCCCTACAATTTCCAGTAAATTAACACTTTGTTGTGCCCATCACACCGGCGCTCTGAGTGGGGCCAACGTTGTCCCTTCCATACGCACGATCAGGAGGAAGGACGTCTCCCATGACCCAAACTCTTCACAGCCCCAGCTGGTCTGAACCGAACCAGCCAGACGCCGCCATGTCGCCGTTCAAGCGATTCGCGGCGCTCCCGGAGGCGTCCGGGCTCTACAACCCGGAGCAGGAGAAGGACGCCTGCGGTCTTGCGATCATCGCCACGCTGCGCGGGGAACCCGGCTACGACATCGTTGACGCCGCGCTGACGGCCCTGCGCAACCTTGAGCACCGCGGAGCTGTGGGCGCAGATGAGGGAACGGGCGACGGCGCCGGACTGCTGATGCAGGTGCCGGACGAGTTCTTCCGGGCCGTCACCGAATTCGAACTCCCGGCACCCGGGCAGTACGTCGTGGGCACCGCCTTCCTCCCCGCAGAGCACCGCGAAGCCGGCGCCGCCAAAGCAGGCATCGAAGGCCTCGCTGCCGACGAGGGTCTCACTGTCCTTGGCTGGCGGGAAGTGCCCGTCGTGGCCGACCTCGTCGGCGCCATGGCCCGCGCCTGCATGCCGTACTTCTCCCAGCCGTTCTTCGCTTCCGCCACCGGGGAACAGCTTGACCGCAACGAACTGGACTCCCGGGCCTGGCGCATCCGCAAGCGTGCCCAGAACAAGTTCGGCGTGTACTTCCCGTCGCTGTCCTCCCGGACCATCGTCTACAAGGGCATGCTGACCACGGCCCAGCTGGAGCCGTTCTACCCGGACCTCTCCGACAAGCGCTTCAAGACCAAGCTGGCGATCGTCCACTCTCGCTTTTCCACCAACACCTTCCCGTCCTGGCCGCTGGCCCAGCCGTTCCGCACCATCGCCCACAATGGTGAGATCAACACCGTAAAGGGCAACCGGAACTGGATGCGCGCCCGCCAGTCGCAGCTGGCCAACCCGCTGCTCGGTGATTCCCCGGAGGAGCTTTTCCCGATCTGCACCCCTGGTGCATCGGACTCCGCGTCCTTCGACGAAGTGGCCGAGCTGCTTTGGCTGTCCGGACGCCCCATCACGCATTCGATCATGATGATGATCCCCGAGGCGTGGGAAAACCATGCCACCATGGATCCGGCACGCCGGGCGTTTTACGAGTACCACTCCCTGCTGATGGAGCCGTGGGACGGGCCCGCCGCCGTTTCGTTCACCGACGGCAACCTGGTCGGCGCCACGCTGGACCGCAACGGCCTGCGCCCGGGCCGGTACTGGATCACAGAAGAGGGCCTTGTTGTCTTCGCCTCCGAGGTCGGCGTCATCGACGTCGAAGCCTCCAAGGTGGTCAAGAAGGGCCGTGTTTCCCCCGGCAAGATGTTCCTTGTGGACACCGAAGCCGGCCGGATCATCGACGATGAAGAGGTCAAGGCCGAAGTCGCCGCGGCCAACCCCTGGGCCGAATGGGTCAAGGACAACCTGATCGACCTCAACGACCTGCCGGAGCGCGAGCACGTGGTGCACACGGCAGCGTCCGTGAACATCCGCCAGCGGACGTTCGGCTACACCACCGAAGAGCTCAAGATCCTGCTCGGCCCCATGGCCCGGACCGGCGCCGAGCCGCTGGGCGCCATGGGCTCCGATACTCCGGTGGCGGTGCTGTCCAAGCGCCCTCGCCTGCTGTTCGATTACTTCGTGCAGTCCTTCGCGCAGGTCACCAACCCGCCGCTGGACGCCATCCGCGAAGAGCTGGTCACCTCGCTGACCTGCGCCATCGGTCCCAACGGCAACCTGCTCGACACCAAGCAGGTCCGCCAGCCGCAGGTCTCCCTGCCGTTCCCAGTCATCAACAACGACCAGCTGGCCAAGATCGCCAACATCGAGGACGCTGACGGCAACCGCGTGGCCATGAAAGTCCGCGGCCTGTACCGCCCGGAGGGCGGCGAAAACGCCCTGCGCGCCCGCCTCACCGAGATCTGCGAGCAGGTGTCCGGGGCCATTAACCGCGGAGTGCAGTACGTAGTGCTGTCCGACCGTGACTCCAACGCCCAGTGGGCACCGATTCCTTCGCTGCTGCTGGTCAGCGCCGTGCACCACCACCTGCTGCGCAGCGCCAACCGCACCAAGACGGCGCTCGTGGTCGAAGCGGGCGACGTCCGCGAGACGCACCACGTCGCCGTGCTCGTGGGCTACGGCGCCTCCGCTGTCAACCCGTATCTGGCCATGGAATCCGTGGAGCAGCTCATCGCGGCCGGCGACGTCGTCGGGGTGACCCCGCAGGACGGCGTGTACAACCTCATCAAGGGCCTGGGCAAGGGCGTCCTGAAGATCATGTCCAAGATGGGCATCTCCACGGTGGCCTCGTACACCGGCGCCCAGACCTTCGAAGCGCTTGGCCTGGGCCAGGAGCTCGTGGACGAATTCTTTGCCGGCACGCACTCCCAGCTGGGCGGCGTTGGCCTGGACGTCATCGCGGCCGAGGTTTCCGCCCGGCATCAGATGGCCTACCCCGAGGGCGGCATCGAGCAGCCCCACCGCCCCCTGCTGGGCGGCGGCGAGTACCAGTGGCGCCGCGACGGCGAGCCCCACCTCTTCAACCCGGAGACTGTCTTCCGGCTGCAGCACGCCACGCGTGAGCGCCGCTACGACATCTTCAAGGCTTACACCAAGGGCGTGGATGACCAGTCCGAGAACCTGATGACCCTGCGCGGGCTCCTCAAGTTCAAGGAGGGCCTCCGCCCCGCCGTGCCGCTCGAGGAAGTGGAGCCGGTCTCCAGCATCGTCAAGCGGTTCTCCACGGGCGCCATGAGCTACGGCTCCATCTCCAAGGAAGCCCACGAGACACTTGCCATCGCGATGAACCGGCTGGGCGGCAAGTCCAACACCGGTGAAGGCGGCGAGGACATTGACCGTCTCCTGGATCCCGAGCGCCGCTCTGCCGTCAAGCAGATCGCGTCCGGCCGCTTCGGTGTCACCAGCCTGTACCTGAGCAACGCGGACGATATCCAGATCAAGATGGCCCAGGGCGCCAAGCCCGGCGAAGGCGGCCAGCTGATGGCCCAGAAGGTGTACCCCTGGGTTGCCCGCACACGCCACTCGACCCCCGGCGTCGGACTCATTTCCCCGCCCCCGCACCACGACATCTACTCGATCGAGGACCTCGCGCAGCTTATCTACGATGCGAAGCGCGCCAACCCCTCGGCCCGGGTACACGTTAAGCTCGTCTCCGAGGTGGGCATCGGCACAGTTGCCGCCGGTGTGACAAAGGCGAAGGCCGACGTCGTGCTCGTTTCGGGTCACGACGGCGGAACCGGCGCTTCCCCGCTGAACTCGCTCAAGCACGCCGGTGTCCCGTGGGAGCTGGGTCTCGCAGAGACCCAGCAGACCCTGATGCTCAACGGCCTGCGCGACCGCGTGGTGGTGCAGGTGGACGGCCAGCTCAAGACCGGCCGCGACGTCGTCATCGCCGCGCTGCTCGGCGGCGAGGAATTCGGTTTCGCCACGGCACCGCTGGTGGTGGAAGGCTGCATCATGATGCGCGTCTGCCACCTGGACACCTGCCCGGTCGGTGTGGCCACGCAGAACCCCGAACTGCGGGCCCGCTTCAGCGGCAAGCCCGAATTCGTGGTCAACTTCTTCGAGTTCCTGGCAGAAGAGGTCCGCGAAATCCTTGCGGAACTCGGCTTCCGGAGCATCGAGGAAGCCATTGGACACGCCGAAATGCTGGACACCCGCGAGGCGATCAATCACTGGAAGGCCGAAGGCCTGGACCTCGACCCCATCCTGCACGGTCTGGAGTTCGACGACGACGCGCCGCTGCGCAACCTGACAGGCCAGAACCACGAGCTGGACAAGCACTTCGACCAGCGGCTGATAACGATGGCCGCCGAGGCGCTGACCGACCGCGCACCGGTGAAGATCGCCGTGGACGTCATCAACACGGACCGTTCGGTGGGCACCATGCTGGGCCACGTGGTCACCAAGACCTTCGGCACAGACTTCCTCGCGACGGACACGATCGACGTCACGCTGACCGGCACCGCCGGCCAGTCCTTGGGCGCCTTCCTGCCTGCCGGCATCACGCTGCGCATGTACGGCGATTCCAACGACTACGTGGGCAAGGGCCTGTCCGGCGGACGGATCATCGTCCGTCCGGACCGCACCAATGTGTTCCAGGCCGAGAGCAACGTGATCGCCGGAAACGTGATCGGCTACGGCGCCACGAGCGGCGAGCTGTTCCTGCGCGGCCAGGTGGGCGAACGCTTCCTGGTCCGCAACTCGGGCGCCACGGCGGTTGTCGAAGGTATCGGCGACCACGGCTGCGAATACATGACCGGCGGGCAGACGCTGATCATCGGGCGGACCGGACGCAACTTCGGCGCCGGCATGTCCGGTGGTACGGCCTACGTCCTGGACCTCGACAGCACCCGGGTCAACAAGCAGGCTTTGGAATCCGGTGAGCTTCAGCTCCGCGATTTGGACGCCGAGGACCGTGACATCGTGCATGGCCTCCTCGTCAAGCACGTCGAAGAGACGGACTCCCAGCTGGCCGTGCGCCTGCTCGAGAACTTCGATGACACCGCTGCCCGCATTACCAAGGTGCTGCCGCGCGACTATGCGGCTGTGCTGCAAACCCGTCTCGACGCCATCGAAGAGGGCCTGGACCCCGACGGCGAAGAAGTTTGGTCTCGAATCCTGGAGGTGACCGGTGGCTGACCCACGCGGATTTCTGAAAGTACGCCAGCGTGAAACCCAGCCACGCCGCCCCGTTCCCGTTCGCATCATGGACTGGAAGGAAGTCTACGAGGCCCAGGAAAAGGGTGTCCTCAAGAGCCAGGCCGGCCGCTGCATGGACTGCGGTATTCCGTTCTGCCACCAGGGCTGCCCGCTCGGGAACCTGATTCCCGAGTGGAACGATCTCATGTGGCGCGACAAGGGCGAGGAAGCGATTGAGCGGCTGCACGCCACCAACAACTTCCCTGAATTCACCGGCCGGCTGTGCCCGGCCCCCTGTGAGGCGTCCTGCGTGCTGGGCATCAACCAGCCTGCCGTGACGATCAAGCAGGTCGAAGTCTCCATCATCGACGAGGCCTTCGACAACGGCTGGGTCAACCCGCTGCCCCCGGCGCGCCTGACCGGCAAGACGGTCGCCGTCGTCGGTTCCGGCCCGGCCGGCCTTGCCGTCGCCCAGCAGCTGACCCGTGTGGGCCACACGGTCGCCGTGTATGAACGCGACGACAAGATCGGCGGCCTGCTGCGGTACGGCATTCCCGACTTCAAGATGGAGAAAGAGCAGGTGGACCGCCGGCTCGAGCAGATGAAGGCCGAGGGCACACGCTTCCGCACCGGCGTCGCCGTCGGCACAGACGTGACGTGGGAGCAGCTGCGCCGCCGGTACGACGCGGTGGTCATCGCCACAGGCGCCACCGTTCCGCGCGACCTGAAGATCCCGGGACGCGAGCTCGACGGCGTCCACTTCGCGATGGACTACCTCGTTCCGGCCAACCGTGTGGTGGCGGGGGAGCAGGTCGAAAACCAGATCCACGCCAAGGGCAAGCACGTCGTGATCCTCGGCGGCGGCGACACCGGTGCCGACTGCCTCGGCACGGCGCACCGCCATGGTGCCGCCTCGGTGACCACTCTGGCTATCGGCAAGCAGCCTCCGGCGGAGCGCGCCGGCCACCAGCCGTGGCCGACCTTCCCGACGCTCTTCGAGATGGCCAGCGCCCACGAAGAAGGCGGTGTCCGCACCTACCTCGCCTCCACAGTGGAGTTCGTCGGCGAAAACGGCAAGCTGACCGGCGTCAAGGTTGCCGAAACCGAGTTCGTTGACGGCAAGCGGCTCCCCAAGGCCGGCACCGAGCGGATCATCCCCGCCGACCTGGTGTTCCTGTCCCTGGGGTTCACCGGCGCCGAGCCCGCCGGCATCACCGAACAGGTCCACGCCGAATTCGACGGACGCGGCAACGTGTCCCGCGACGGCTACTACATGACCAACACCGAGGGCGTGTTCGTGGCCGGCGACGCCGGACGCGGCCAGTCCCTGATCGTATGGGCCATTGCCGAAGGACGCGCCGCAGCCGCGGCTGTGGACAAGTACCTCATGGGGAGCACGATTCTGCCCGCTCCCGTTGCACCGACGGACCGCGCCATCGCCGTCCTCTAGTTATGCCTCGGAGGGGAACGTTCACCTCCACGACAACTTAACCAACGCAAGAGACCAATAGGGTAGGTATATGAGACGCGCAAAAATTGTGGCCACCTTCGGACCGGCCATTGCCAGCTATGAGAACACCCTCGCGGTGCTCGAAGCCGGCGTTGACGTAGCCCGAATGAACATGAGCCACGGCGATTACTCCGTGCACGACAACACCTATGAGAACGTCCGTAAGGCAGCTTCGGACCTGAGCAAGGCCGTGGCCATCATGGCCGACCTCCAGGGCCCGAAGATTCGCCTCGGCCGTTTTGTGGACGGCCCGCACGAACTCGCCGTCGGTGACATCTTCACGATCACCACCGAAGACGTGCCCGGCACCAAGGAGATCTGCTCCACCACGCTGAAGAGCCTCACCGAGGACGTCAACGTGGGCGACGCACTCCTGATCGACGACGGCAAGGTTGCACTGCGCGCCATCGAGGTGGACGACGTCAAGGTTGTCGCCGAAGTGACTGTTGGTGGCATGGTGTCCAACAACAAGGGCATCAACCTTCCCGGCGTCGCCGTGAACGTCCCCGCCCTGAGCGAGAAGGATGAGGACGACCTCCGCTGGGCCATCCGCCGCGGCGTCGACCTCGTTGCGCTCTCCTTCGTCCGTGACGCCACCGACATCAAGCGCGTCCACGAGATCATGGACGAAGAAGGCCGCCGCGTTCCGGTGATCGCCAAGATCGAGAAGCCGCAGGCCGTGGACCAGCTCCACGAAATCATCGACGCGTTCGACGCCATCATGGTGGCCCGTGGCGACCTCGGTGTGGAGCTTCCGCTGGAGGAAGTGCCGATCGTGCAGAAGCGTGCCATCGAACTGGCGCGCCGCTGGGCCAAGCCCGTGATCGTGGCCACCCAGGTTCTTGAGTCGATGATCGACAACCCGCGGCCCACCCGCGCGGAGGCTTCCGACTGCGCCAACGCCGTGCTCGACGGCGCCGATGCAGTGATGCTCTCCGGCGAGACCAGCGTCGGCAAGTACCCGATCGAAACGGTCAAGGTTATGGCCCGGATCATCGAGTCCACCGAAGAGCACGGCCTGGAGCGCGTTCCCCCGCTGGGCACCAAGCCCAAGACCCGCGGTGGCGCCATCACGCGTGCCGCCGTCGAAATTGCCGACCAGCTGGACGCCAAGTACATCTGTACGTTCACGCAGTCCGGCGACTCCGCGCGCCGTCTGTCCCGCCTCCGCCCGATCAAGCCGGTCTTCGCGTTCACTCCGGTGGAGCAGGTGTGGAACCAGCTGGCACTGACCTGGGGCATCCAGCCCCAGCTCGTCGACATGGTGGGCCACACGGATGAAATGACGGCCCAGGTGGACCGCAGCCTGCTGGACATGGGGCTCGTGGAAGATGGCGACCTGGTGGTCATCGCAGCCGGTTCCCCTCCCGGAAAGGCCGGTTCGACCAACTCCCTGAAGGTCCACAAGGTGGGCGACCTCGCCGACACCGCGCGCATGGGCGAGGGCACCCGCGAAAAGCTCGGCCCGTGGCCGGAAAAGAAGAAGAAGAGCTAAGCCGCAGCCGCTGCTGAGCAGCTGAAGCGACAAAGGGAGGGTCCCCTCGCGTGTGAACGCGGTGGGGACCCTCCCTTTCGTGTTTGCTGTAGTGCTGAAAAAAGAGGAGGATCCCCCGCCAGTTCACCGGCGGGGGATCCTCCTCTTTTTTCTTGAGTTAGTTGACCTGGTTGATGATGGTCTCGGCGACTTCGCGCATGCTCAGGCGGCGGTCCATGGAGGTCTTCTGGATCCAGCGAAAGGCTTCCGGTTCCGTGAGGCCCATCTTGGTGGTCAGCAGGCTCTTGGCGCGCTCCACGAGCTTGCGGGTGGCGAACTGCTCCTGCAGGTCGGTGACCTCGCTCTCGAGGGCCTTGATTTCCTCGTGGCGGGAGAGGGCGATCTCCAGGGCGGGGATGAGGTCTGCCGGGGTGAAGGGTTTGACGACGTACGCCATGGCGCCGGCGTCGCGGGCGCGCTCCACGAGTTCCTTCTGGCTGAAAGCGGTCAGGAGGACCACGGGGGCGATGCGTGCCTTGACGATCTTCTCGGCGGCGGAGATGCCGTCCATGACGGGCATCTTGACGTCCATGAGGACGAGGTCGGGCTTGAGCTCCTCGGCCAGCTGCACGGCCTTCTCGCCGTTGTCTGCTTCGCCGATAACGTCGTAGCCTTCGCCGCGCAGGATTTCGATGATGTCCAGGCGGATGAGGGTTTCGTCTTCAGCCACAATGACGCGGCGCGCCGGCTGGGACGTGGTGTTTGACTCCGTCGGTTCTGACACGGGATCTCCTTGAAAAGGTACGGCGGGACTATGACTATCTTAGTTGGGACCCGCGGCTGTACTTGGATCTACATGGCTTGGTGCGGCGGCGCTGGCGCGATTCTGGACTTTAGCCTATCTGCATGTAGAGTAATTCCGCGCACTGGAAGTGGCTGCGTTGCTCACAATCACCCTGTGGGCCTACGATTGTTACTCCGTGTACTCCGCGCCCGAGTGGCGGAATTGGCAGACGCGCCGCACTCAAAATGCGGTATCGAAAGGTGTGTGGGTTCGAGTCCCACCTCGGGCACAGTGTTTCCGCAGGTCAGAGGCCTAATGGCCAAAGGAGTGTGGACAAAACCACCAAAAGTGTGGACAGCGGCGTACCGTTTTTTGTGTGGCCAGCATTCGCAAACGCAAGAAGAAGGACGGTTCAACCTCCTTCATGGTGTGCTGGCGGGACTCAAAGACTCACTCGGAGCAGGGTCTCACCGTTGCCACTCTCGTCGAAGCTGAGACCCTGAAGCGTCTCTTGGACGCCAACGGCCAGTCCTTCGAAATTGCCCAGCACGCAATTCTGACGAATGCGAAGCGGACGCCTACTGTGGCTGAAGTTATCCAGGAGCACATCGATCTCCTGATCCGGCCATCAAGTGGAACCACCAAGACGTATCAGACCATGCTGGACCGTCACGTGCGGAACGTCATCGGACATATACCGGTGGACAAGCTCGACTATCGGCTGATCGCGCACTGGGTCGAGTCGATGATGGCAAAGGGTCTTGCGCCGAAGACAGTCCATAACGTGCATGGCTTGATTTCGGCAGCGATGAACACTGCAGAGATGCTGGGGTACATTTCGCGGAACCCCTGCCGGGGCGTGCAGCTGCCGCCGATTGAAAAGGCGGAGGACGAGGTCATGTTCCTCACCCATGCCGAGTTCAGCCTCATCATGGAAGGCATGGGGGAGCGGTACAAAGCCTTCACCAACTTCTTGGTCATGACGGGGACGCGTTTTGGGGAAGCCACGGCACTGACCGTGGCGGACGTAGACCTGCTCTCCAAGCCGCCCACCGCGCGGATCAATAAGGCCTGGAAACGGGACGGGCAGTCGCAGTTTTACGTGGGTGCCACGAAGACCGGTGCCGGCAAGCGCACTATCGGCCTCAATCCGGCTGTTGTGGAGTTGCTGATCCCGCTGGTTGCCAGCAAGCCGGGAAAGGAACTTGTGTTCACGACGCCCAAGGGCGGGCGGATCATCCACAAGCTCTACTGGCACCACTACTGGGTTCCTGCTGTTCGCACCGCGCAGGCTATTGGGCTAACGAAGAATCCGAGGATCCACGATCTGCGGCACACCCATGCGTCTTGGCTGATCCAGGACGGCGTGCCTCTGTTCACCATCTCGCGGCGGCTGGGGCACGCCTCTACGAGGACAACTGAGCAGGTATACGGGCATTTGATGCCGGAAGCGCTCCAAGCTGGTGCTGACGCCACTGAGCGATCGGTGACGGCCTTCCAGCGGTGACCTTGCCCGAGTCATGTCGGCGAGCCTTTTTGCTGGCATGAATCTGGAAACCGGTTTTTTCTGATGGAGGTTTCCGTGGACATCGAATTCTTCGAGCCGGCCGAAGCTGCCGCCCTCATGCGCTGCACGGAGTCATGGCTGCGCGACGGCGCGACCAGCGGTCGCTTTCCCCACGCGTGCTGGGGCAAAGGAAAGATCATATTCACTTCTGAGCACATTATGGAAATCGCCAAGCTGAGCGAGATCCTCCCCGGCAGCACAGGTTCTCGGCTCCCCATGAGGCATCAGCCAGCGTCCCAAGAGAGGCTTATTGGGACCCGAGCCAAAGTCAGGCTTGCTACCGCGAATTAGGTCAATCGCCCGAGGGATATCTGGCTGCAGGAAACGGCCCGGGGCCACCCCGCCCAGCGAGTGGGGGGTGGTATGTAACAGGCGCCACAGAATTGGGTGCCGGTTTGGGACAGCATCAAACGCTACCGTGGGAAGCCCCTGACTAAAGAAGGACCATGAAGAATTCCCGCTTTGCCACCAAGTCCCTGGCAGCTGCTACTGCCATCCTGCTGGCTGGCTCCCTTTCCGGTTGTGAAGCTGCTGCCGAGGCCCTTGAAGTCATTGATTCTGCCTCGGACCCGGCTGCCGGTGGGCAGGCCTCCTCACGCGACGCCACCAATGCACTTATGCAACTGGAGGCGATCCCGGTGAAGGGCCGTGCGCCGAAGACAGGCTACTCCCGCGACGAGTTCGGCCCGGCCTGGGCGGACACGGACCGCAACGGCTGCGACACCCGCAATGACATCCTGGCTCGGGACCTTACCGACGAAATTTTCAAGTCCGGCACGAACAATTGCGTCGTCACCAGTGGCACCCTTGCCGATAAGTACACCGGCACCACCATCAGTTTCGTCCGGGGCCAAGACACCAGTACCGCCGTACAGATCGACCACATCGTTCCCCTCAGCGACGCCTGGCAAAAGGGCGCCCAGCAACTCAGTGGTGAACAACGCAAGGAACTGGCCAATGACCCGCTTAACCTCATGGCAACGGACGGCCCAACCAATGGCGCGAAAGGTGATAAGGACGCAGCAACGTGGCTGCCTCCCAACAAAGTGTTTCGATGCGAATACGTCTCCAAGCAGGTCACCGTGAAAGCCAAGTACAAATTATGGATGACCCAGGCCGAGCACTATGCGATCGCAGGTGTGCTGAAATCCTGCCAGTAAGGCACGCCAGGTCTTAGCGAGGCATCCAATTCTTCACTAGAACTAATAGCTGTTTCGAGACACATCCGAAAGTGCAGACGTCTGTGCTACCGATCCCGGTACATAGATCCCGTGGTTCTCTTGGTTGTCGGCCTCTAAGTTTTCCTCTCTGGACATGTCCAGACGCCGGGCGTTCAATGGACGATGAGGCGCCCAATGCGCCGCGGGTGGTTGTGATTGAACAGCCACCCTTGCTGTCCGCTGCAAGAGGGGGCGGTATGGACAAGCAAACAAAGAGTAGATCAGATCCAGCACAGGTTGCGGCGGAAGCTTTTCAAACGCTGCGGCTGCCGAGCCACCTGACTCTGGAGCGGCTCATTGGGATCGTGGCGGCCCGCCGCCGTCGTCGGATCGAGATCGAAGCCACCACGATCCTCAACGGCACAGAAGTATGCGGCTTGTGGCTGTCCACCGATTCTCGGGAAATCATTCTGCACGCGGTCACTGACTCGGTTCTCCACAGGCAGCAGTTCATCCTCCATGAGCTTGGCCATATGATCCTGCGGCATGACGAGGTGGGCATTTCGTCGAAGTACGCGGGTAGCCTCTTCCCAAACCTTGACGGCGAGATGGTGTCGCTTGCCTTGGCGAGGAGCAGCTTCGTAGACGATATGGAGGCCGCGGCTGAGACACTCGCAGATCTTCTCGCCGCAGCAATCCGCGACAGCACCTTGGAACCGAAATCATTCGAGCAGGTTTTCGGGTGATCCAGACAATCGCGGCTTCTGTCATTTGGGTTCTGGTCCTTTGCCTCCTGCTTGGAGTGCGCGCCAGAAAGGACCACAGCATCCTTATCGCTGCAGTGGCGATCGCAACCGCGCTTGCGTTGAATATTGACCCGATATACGTCGCCGGTGATGCAGCGCTTGGCGACCGCAACCTTCTGGATCTCTGCGCGAACATCCTGATGGTCGTTGGAATCTACTTCCTGTCCCAGGCGATCCTCCGGGCGGCGGAGTTCAATGATCCATCCGTCCCCCGGGACCGTCTGGGCCTGACGATTCTGGGGTGTGTCACCGCGGGCCTGATTATTGCGTTCTTCAGCATTCAGGCGCCGGTCTCGTCGACGCGGTTTATGGTCGACTATGGGGATCAGCCTGCTGCCGCCCTTTACTCGGCCATCCAGTTTGTCTACATCGGCATGGTCGTGAGCGTGACGGGTTACGTCTGCTTTAGATTCCGACGGCGGATGGCCAGCTTTCACTTTCGGCTCGCCTTCATCCTCATTGGCATTGGCTGCCTCCTGGCTCTGATAGTTGTGTTCGCGGTATTGGGGATGGATGTCGCGCACCTGCTTGGAGACTTGTCCACAATGGGGAAGCTATCCGTTGTCTACGACGTGAGCTTCGTTGGAGCGATGCTGTTTCTGTGTGTCGGCCTGGCTTTGCCGCCGGTCGCGCGTCGGATTTCTCGCCGCATCGAGCTGAGGACTCGAGAAGGGTTGGTGAAGAGTCTCACCGACATTTGGGAAAGAGCCACCGCCACCCGCAAAGACACCCGCTTGGCCGCTCCTGCCGAAGGCATCGAAAGCAGGGATGTTTCCACCCGAAAACTCCATAGGATGCTCGTTGAGATTCAAGACGCGCTCTTGATGGACCCATCTGCTGCTAAGTTGCTGGATGAAGCTGATCGGCAAACCGTGACCCGGACAGAAAATTTCCTCGCCTCCCACAACGGCGTACAGGAAAGTCGAGTCAGCCCGGCAATTTGGGGGAGGAGGCACGGCATAGGTGACAGATGACGTTGCGGAGCCTCGCGAGTCGCCCAAGACCAGGCTCGCCAGAAAACTTAGCCTTCTCCTCGACCTGTATGAGTCTCAAGGGCGAGGACCCCTCTCGTACCGGGAGATCAGTGAAAGCATGGCCGATCGCGGCACGCCGCTGTCTCGGTCGCGGTGGGCTTATATGCGCAGCGGTGATAGCTCGCTGGCCATGGACCAGAAACTGCTGCAGAACCTCGCTGAATTTTTCGGCGTGGATCGCCGGTACCTTCTCGATGACTCGGCAGAGGTGCCTGAATTGGTGGAGGCCCAGCTCGATCTCTTGAAGTCGATGAGGGAAGCTCGCGTCAAGAACTTTGCGGCCAGGCAATTGCAGGAATTGTCTCCCGAGACTCTGGCCCGCCTCAGGGATGTTATCGACAAGCATGCCAGGCGAGATGATGAGAATTCCTAAGCTGCTGGGGGTGCTTTCCTTGGCTGCCCTCGGCACAGCTTCCGCCACATTCTTAGCTGCTGGATACTTCGCACGCCGCGTGGTGGTGCCGTCGACCACGCGCCGGGAGGACCTCGAGGTTCGAAGAGTCTTTAGTACAAAAGAAGATGGCGTGTTGCACATTGAGTTGCCGAGTACGCCCCTGACGACGGCGCCGGGCCGGTACAGCCTTTGGTTCGCCAGCGGCAAGGGCCACGCTTGCATAGGCGGCGTCGTGGATGAAGACACGAGGGCGGGCACGGTGACGCGACTCGTGGAGCGAGTCGATTCTGGCAACTTGCATGACGCCAGGGCCGGCATTTGGAGTGGATACGCATACTCCAAACCCGAGCAACTGGGCCTACCGTTCGAACATGTGATGGTCCAGGTCGGTGACGGCATTGCGCCGGCCTGGAAATTCCCGCCGCTAACTGCTGGCCCCACAGCCTCGACGTGGGCAATCCACGTCCACGGGATGGGGGGAAAGCGGGCGGGGGTCCTTCGGGGTGTTCCCGTCGCCCAACAACTGGGCCTCACCTCGCTGGTGGTGTCATTCCGCAACGATGGCGACGCGCCGCCGTCGAACGATTCCCGTTACTCCCTGGGGCAGAATGAATGGCTCGACCTCGAGGCAGCGATCCAATTCGCAATGGATCACGGTGCGGAGCGCCTGGTGTTGTTCGGATGGTCTTTGGGCGGCTCCATGGCTATGCGCGCGGCCCACCTCTCGGTCCACTCGGATCGAATAGTCGGGTTGGTATTGATAGCTCCTGTACTGGATTGGGCTGTAACACTAACGTCGAATGGCAGCTCCAGCGGGCTTCCAAGACCGGTGACCAGGCTGGGCCTAAGAATGTTGGGTAGTGAGACGGGCCGTCGGGTGACAGGCCTCAAGCAGCCGATTGATCTGTCTACTCTGAATTGGGTAGCCCGCGCCACGGACCTGAAAAGGCCGGCGCTCATCCTGCATGGAGCTAGGGACAAGTCGACGCCGTTGGCCGTGTCGGAGCGGTTGGCGGAGCTGCGCCCAGATCTGGTTCAGTTGGAGCGCTTCGACGTTCCGGGTCACTCGTTGGAGTGGAATGGCGATACAGAGAAGTGGGAGGCCACCGTGTCCAACTTCTTGAAGTCGCTACCCGCGGACTGAAACGCCGCTGAAAGCTCGGCTGACTGTCTCTCGATCTCATTCGGTTGCGCAATGTATCGCCCGGACGCGAGGATCAGAATTCCGGATTCGCGGAGCAGGTTCAGGTGGCTTCGGAGGGACGGCGCGGTCCTGTCTAAAGCAGCAGCTACTTCATGACATGTTGCCGGACCATGGGCGATCAAGAAGCGGATGATCTTGCTTCTCGTCCGATTCATCAAGATGTTCGCCATGGAGACCACAACCCGGTGACGAGGAAACCTTTCGGGCCCGCTGTAGACGGGTCTACAGCAAAACGATACGCTCATCGAGAAGATGATGGAAGCACTTGATGCCACTCATTGCGTGCCACGTGAACCATCGGAATACTGAGCTTCACGTAGAGTCTGACAGGCGGTGTCGGAGCGGGCGGGAGGTGAGCGGTGCCAGGCGATGAGAAACGTCCCACGAGTGCAGGCTTGTCTCCTCAAGCTGAGCTGGCCCGTCGCCTGAACCTACTGCTCGACGTCGTTGTCGCAGAACGGGGGCAGCCGATCACCTTCCGTGAGGTTCAGGAGAAGCTGGCGGGTAGAGGGATTAAGCTGTCTCGGGCTCGCTGGTTTTACATGAAAGACGGCACGGGAAGGCTGGTCAGTGACCCCGCTCTTCTGAGTGCTTTATGCGAAATCTTCAATGTGGATCCTGCCTACCTTCTAGATGCCGATTCCGGGGACCTGCCCCAGCGCATCGATTCGCAGCTCGAGTTCGTGAAGTCGCTGCGGGCTGCGAGGGTGAAGACTTTTGCGGCTCGCACTCTTGGGGACGTATCGCCGGAGACCCTTCAAGCGATTACGGAGTACCTGAACAAGGACATCAGCCGGCGGCCGGAAGGAGAGCGGGCGGCGGCAAATTCGCAGGTTGAGTCACCGGAGTCGCCAGAGCAGGCGGGCTAACCCGCGGCGACCGCTACTGCTGTTCCTCCAACAGGTACTTCAGGTGAGCGTCGAGCAGCTCCTTGATCCGGGCGGGGTTCGCGGAATACCGAGGTGACCGTCCGTGTCTGCGACCAGGCTCGACGTCGACCATCACCACGCCAGCCTCCTCCAGTGCGGCGAGGTGCTTGGCCACGCTGGGCTCGCCAGCGCTGACCGCCGCAACGATATCGCCCCGTGTTGCCGGCCCACTAGCGGTAAGGAACCGAAGAATTTCGTTGCGCGACCTGTTGCCGAACGTCGCAACGGCAGCTTCAACGTCGGCCGACCAGGCCTCGTCATGTGGCTGCGTAATTCTCGGCATATCGCCATTCTTCCCCAAATGACCAGAAAAAGTAAGAACAGCACTCTTGACGATACTTTAAGTATCTTCGACAATAATTCGTATAGCTTCTGCCTGATCGTTGTTGGTCTCCAAATCCACGCACCGGAGCGGCGTACGCGCGGCTCTGCGAAGTACTTGATCTGAACAGTCAAAGCCGGTGAAGCCATGGAAATCGAATCCGAGGCGTTTCAAGCCAAGAATCAATCAACTTCTCCTGTTGGAGTGGATGTCTCGCTACGCGGCTCGCCCCCACCCGGGGAGCCTGTTGTCCCCATAGACAGGATTCTGGTCGCGGTTGATGGGGTGCACCGCTACGTTGTTTCCCGCCTCGGACGGATCGGACGATCCTGCGATGTTGACGACGTCATGCAGGAGATTCGCGTCGCCGTCTGGAACGGGGTTGCCAAGGGCTGCTACCGGGAGCTTCCAGGGATCCCTTTCGAAGCCTGGGTGCAGGGGGTCTGCAGTAAGATCTGTGCTGCTCACATTCGGCGTGAGCTAAGTCATCAAACCCTGCCGTTGCTCGTGGACTTTACGACGACGGAGAGTTCGCCGGAGGTTCTCGCAGTCATCGGCGCTGCAGCGGGAGGAGGCAGCGCAGAAAGCTGCATCGACCAGGCATGGGCGCAGGCCATGTTGGATCTGGTCCATCGAAGCGTGACTGAGGAAACATGGAAGCTCGCCGTATCCAGCCTTGTTGGTCCGCGTCACTACGGACCTCCGTCTCCCGAGGACCGGCGCCGCTGGCATGCGGTAACTGTCGTCCGGCAGACTGCTAAGACAATCAACACGGCATTGAACTGCCACCCTGAACCTGGGGTAGGCCTTGATGGACTATGCAGACTGGCCGCCAACTGCCTTCCCACCACTGTGCTTCGGCGAGTTGCCGAGTCGATAGTCCGTCCAGGTCTGCGGGGACCGGACAGGTCCGCGCAGATGACAGCTCTGGCGAGTGAGCTCGGCGTAACGGAGAGGTACATAGCGGTGAACGTCGGCTTTGCCCGGCAGCTGTACCGAGCGGCTTGGCGTGTGCTCCAGCACGGAGCCAACGGACCCGCGGTGTGAGTCATGATTGTCAGCATAGGAGCCGGGCGATGAGCTCGATCCGCGGATTTGGCCGTCAACGTTGGATAGCCGTGGGGCTCATCGCCTTGCTCACGGTCGGCGCGATCTTCCTGCTTTGCCCTGCTGCCGATTCTGGCCGGGAAGTAGCGTCGCCGCCGACTGCAACCGCGCCGGCCGCCACCCCCGAGCCGACTGTTACTTCGTCAGCTCAGAGCCGCCCCTCCGCTGCCTCTATTGAAGTCAAGGTATCGGCTCAGCCTACTGATGGCGCACTGCCCCGCACCCAGGATTACAGGGAGCTTGCTCTGGCGGCAGCCCAGGGGATCTACACCTGGGACAGCCGGTCGTCGTCGTACTCCGACATTTATGCCCGTGTGCGGTCCTGGTGGGAGCTTCTCCCAGATGGGTCAAACCCTTTGTCAGCGCTGGTGCGAGAGTTTGAAGGGACCGGGGTGACAGCTGGCAGCTTCGCCATGCTGGCTGAACAGTCCGCTCGGCGAAGCGGCACCGGTCAGACCCTGCGCTGTGACCTCGAGCTGGCCAAAGTCCAGGAGTACCCAGCGCCTTGGAACGGCCTCCACGTGTGCACAGTGACCGTCCAGGTCGTGGACGAGTCGAGCAACAGCCGAAGCGCCTATGCAGCACCAGTCACGGTCATGGTCAACTGTCCGCCGGCGCTCACTGCCCCGGCTGGGCGCTGCGCAATGGTCGGGTTCTATGCGACTGCAGAGCGGATCGTTTACTGATGGCTGCTCTGGCCGCCGTCGCTATGGTCACGCGGCGACGGGCGTTGCTGAAAGTGTTATGCGCGGCTATAGTCGCCGTCTCACTAGCCGGTTTGATGGCTTTCCTGGGAGGGGTGGCTGTACTTACCGGCATGACTGGGCAGCGCGCTATCGCTTGTGCGCCATCTGGCGGTGACGCGAGCACAGCCGTTCATGGAACTAGCGCCGGTCTGGAGATCCGCGACGCCGGGCAGTTGCTTTACATGCTAAATCCCAGGCAGGAGAGCGTCGCGCGGACTTACATCGCGGTGGGTAAACAGCTTGCCCTACCGCGCTCCGGGCAAATTATCGCGATCATGATGGCGCTCCAGGAATCGAGCCTTCGCATGCTCGCCAACCCCGCTGTGCCGGAATCCCTGAATTTCCCGAATGACGGCATGGGACGGGACCATGATTCCATCGGGTCGGCCCAACAGCGCCCGGCGGCAGGCTGGGGGACAATTGCAGAGCTGATGGACGCCTCCTATAACGCACGCGCATTTTACGGCGGCCCGACCGGACCAAATCGTGGAAGTCCCCGCGGGCTGCTGGATATCCCTGGCTGGCAGGCGATGGATAAAGGGCAGGCCGCCCAGGCAGTCCAAGTTTCGGCTTTCCCAGAGCTGTATGCGCGCTGGGAACCGGCGGCGACGGCAATCGTTGCCGCGTTAGAAACTGATACCCATCCTGCGTCTTGTTCGAGTTCGCCGTCAGGGACGGAACTTGTCGGTTCGACACGCAACCTGAGCCAGCTGCGCCAGGATATCTTGAGGTTCACGCAGGAAGGCCTCGGCGGGCGCTATGTGTGGGGAGGCACTGCCTTCAAAGCCTGGGATTGTTCCGGTTACGTGCAGTGGATCTACCGGCAGGCAGGAATCGAGCTGCCGCGGGTGGAGCAGTGGCGTGTAGGTGTGCGAACAAAGGATCCCCAACCAGGAGATCTAGTTGTCCAAAATCCCCAGGGACCCGACAACTGGGGCCACGTCGGCATTTATGCGGGCAACGGCATGATGTGGAGTGCTCTTAACCCGGCTGTAGGGACACTGCTGCATCCCGTCAGCTGGAATCCTGGTGCAGCCTATTTCAATCTATTGCCAGGTTAGGCGCCCTAGCGGAGCTCACTGTCATTTTGCTCCGGCCGAACCGTCGCTTGTGCTCCTTCAGGTATCTTTCCACTGAACCTGACCGTCCTTGTTGCGATGCTATGGATACCCTGTCCCGCATTTAGCCGCTTTTGGATGCAGGCCGGACCACCATTCTAGGGACTGACGATGAAAGGAAGCGGTGGTGTCGTCCGGGGTCTATCCGGAACGGTGACAACGGGCAGTGCTATGACGGTCATTTGCTTCTGCCGCGGGTCACGCTTGGAGTCCTGAGGGCCTAGCGTTCGGGTGCTTACGCACGGGGTCCGAGAGAATCTGCGAGCAGAAAAGGAGATTCGCTATGTCGGTGACAAATGCGGGTTAGCTACTAGTTCCCACTCGACGGGTCCAGCTAACATCAGTTGCCCGGCCAGAAGCCGCATAGCCAGCCAGATATGCTTCATTCATGCATCTGGGGGATCTATCGAAGCGCGAGTCATGGCGCGGCTTACTTATGGGCTGGTCTCGTGGAGCTCCGGCTGCTTCGTTGGCCGCGCCCATCAGGACTTCGACGTCAGGTACTCACGCACTCTTAGGCTTGGCCGACAACGGACGCCAATACTGGGTAAAGGCTTGTGGTAATCCTCAGGGTGATCTAGTTCTAGCTACTGAACAGATCGTTACCGCCGTTGGACGGCTCCTCGAAGCTCCGGTGAGGCCAGTTGTTCTTCTGGATATTCCGGACTCGCTGGCCGGCTGGCAGTATGGCCCCGGCCTACGGCTGCAAGCGGGTGTCGCCCACGCGTCCGAACACCTTGATTCTTGCGAGGAGTTCGAAGACCTTGGTTTTCGCAAGCATGACCACAACTCGACGCGCCAGCCCGCGTTGGTAGCTCTTTGGGATCTATGCATGGGATACGACGCCCAGTGGCTATTCGATCATTCGGACGACAGATCGATCTGGTCGTTTGACCATGGTTGGTGGCTTAGCGGCCCTGACTGGTCGGGAGATCTGCTATCCGGGCTCGTCGATCGCCCCTGGGAATGGGAGGGATCGCTCCATGGAATGAGCGGAGAACAGTTTATGGAGCTAGCTGAGCGTGTGGAGCTCCTGACTCCCGGCGAGCTCTTGGGTGCCGTAGCCACTGTTCCGTTAGCATGGGACGTTCCCGACTGGGAGCTCGAAACTGTCGCATGGCTCCTCTATAACAGGAAGACCGGCGTAGCTCGGCGTCTCCGCGTTTCGTCTGCAAGGGTCTTACTGTGACTGCTGGAAGGAGGTTCGAGAATGCGATATGACTATTGGCTATTGCGCTACGTCCCGAATACCGTCCGTGGAGAATTCGTAAACATTGGTGTTTTAGCGGGGGCAGACGGACACGATTGGGCATTGCGTCGCGTCTTTTCATTTACGAGGGCAAGCAGACTCGGAGGCGACGCAAGCCTAGCCAGCGATTGGCTGAACCGACTTGCCGAACGCGTGCAGCCGAGATCCACGATGTTCGGCTCTTTTAGTCCTGGGGAAGCCCTCGGTATTGAGGGAATCAGCACGTACTGGATTGAGCGCCAGCAAGGATTCCTGAATAACGCCGTTCAAATAGCTGCTCCGGTGCCGGTCGAGGCTGAATCTGCTCAGAAGGCCGCGGACATGTTGTTCGATGTACTGGTTTTGGAGAACCCCGGCAAGGGACCAATCAGACGCAAGACCCGAATCATGAGTGACCTTCAGCGTGAGTATCTGACGGAGGCCCGCCTTAAAATGCATATCGACCTTCGGCCACGGGTCAAGGCGATCGTTGGCGCCCAGAGCGGCACCTTCGATTTTGCTGTGGGACAAAATCAAGTCCGCCAACTGACTCAGGTTTGGTCCTTTGGGCTGAAGGATCTGGATCGGGTCGACCAGGACGTCCGGGCCTGGAGCTACCTAGTAGGCCGCATACGAGACGAGGGTGGTCGTGTCACGGCTACTGCTGTCGGCCACCCGAAGCGCGTTCTGGAAATATCGCCGGATGTGCCAGTTCGAGTCGTATATGAGCGCCCTGAAACTGAATCGCAGAAGGACCATTTTCGCGTTGCGCAAGACGCATGGTCCAAATTAGGCGTTGCTGCATTCCCGACAGACCAAATGGGCCGAGTGGCGTCTGAGGCACGTCGGCTCGTGGAGGCCCGCTAGTTAGGGCCGGTGCGCAATAACAGGTGCACGCACGCTCAGCGGTAACCGAGTTATGCGTGCACCTGATAGCCTATTTGATCTTGCAGCTGGCGTCGGTGTCAGACGACAGTCCCAGTTTGAGTCTGATCTTTTGTGCGTTCGGTTGGGCCGGCGCGGTCGTCCAATCGTTCCACGCGGCAAAGAACCCCGCGTCGGTGGTCTGGTTGGCCGCGTTCTCAGCGCCGCTAAGGTCCCCGTACATGCTTTCGGCGAGGGCCGCAACGTCCGCTTTGACGGGATCGGGCCAGAGTACCTTCTCGTTCGACAGCGTTTCGATTGCCTTCCGATAGCCGTCGCGCAGTGCCGCCGTCGCCGACTTTGCTGCCTTGAGGTTAAACGGTTCGGCTTGCACAGCCTTTCCAGCCTTGTCCGAGAGGATATTGCTTGGGCAAATAGTGGCGAGGTAAAACTTCCCGGCTTCGGCTTTCGTCATGATGGTTGGAGTCGGCGACGGCGTAGCCGTTGCTTTTGCCGTTTCAGGCGGAGCGCTGTTTGTTTGCGCTCCGCCGCTGCAGCCCGTGAGTGCGAGGGCCGCCAATGCCATGACGGCATACATCTTCTTCAATTTTTCCCCTATAGGTTTGAGTGACAAACGAATGCTAGACGTTCTCACCTACGTTCGTTGAATCATCAATGTTGAAGAGACATATGCTGAGCGTCGGAACTAATAGCGATAAAGGGGAAAGTCGTGGCCCGTCGGGCGAAAGACCAGTATGACCTTCTGTACGAGAAATTGGGTGGAAGCACTAAGAGCATGAGAAGTCTGCCGCTTGAGAATGACCTTGAGGTCTTCCGGTCTTTCGGAACGGCAACTCAGCAGTACTTCATTGTTCGTCTGAAACACCGGAAGGAAATCCTCGAAAGGATTGGTTCATGCCGGGGATTGCGCTGGTCGTGGTCGCGGCGACGGCCCTCATACTGGCAAGTACAACCATGCTCCCATACGCACTTCAATGGCGTGCGGAAACTCAAGACGTCATTAGGACAGCGGATGCACTCGGGCTCGAGCAGCAGGCTGTCAACCCGGATGCCCTGGTTGACTACTACACGTCGACCTTGTACCTAACAGCGGGCATCATTGCTGCATGCGCCGGAATGCTGGTTCTATGGAATTTCAACAGAGCATGGCGATTCGCAACTACCACTGTTTGGATAGAAGCTCTAGAGGCCGACGTCGTAGCGAGGAACTCCGCGAAGACCGGACGGATGATTCTCCAGTCTTTGCGAAGTGTCCCGGCCCGCTGGAGAGCGAAGACCACCAGAAATCAGCCTGACGAAGGGACGTCCAGCTGACGCTGCTAGGTGGTCAGGTCTGCGATGCGGAGGGTCTTGGTTGAGATGATTTCCAACCCGACACGGATCTCAGCCCGGAACACGACCTCGTTGTGTCGGAACAGGTCCCGCGGTGCCGGGGTGCCCGCCACGCCGGTGTCACCCATGTAAGGGTCCCATTCGATGCGCTGCGAGTTCCTGTACAGCAGCGACACTGTCGACAGGTCCCCGATGATCGCTTCCCCGGCTGGCATGCCCGCGGCGAGCGTGACGGGCGATTCTGGAGCTGTTGCTTCGCAATCCCACCGCGCCGCGAGTAACGACAAAGAAGATCATGTCGCTTCGTCCCGCAACTTCCATGAACCCGTGAGCTCATCTGCTCACTCCATGGAAAAACGACGGACGGAGCACCATGTACTTTGCAGCGGTGGACCCAGGGATCACCCCAAACGCGAGCTTTCCCTTCCTGGAATCGCTCAAACAGATCGGCGGCGGCATCCTTGTCGGCGCCTTCATCATCATCGCCATCGTGGCCATCATCGGCGCCGCGATGCTGTTGGCCGGCAAACTTAGCCAGTCGTCGCGTCTTGCCTCCGGCGGCGGCATGATCCTCCTGTGGACAGGGCCAGTGGCCGCCATTCTTGGCGGCATCAACGGCTACATCCTCTGGTCGCAGACGGCGTTCCCTCTCGGGTTTTGACTCATGCCTGTTGAGTGCGACCTCAACGGATGGTGGCCACCCGGTTGCGGCCTGGTTTCACAAGCGAATGACAATGCTCTGGGTGCAGTCACAGCGCTCTTCGCGAACATCCTTCAGAACCTGGCGTCCTGGTTGTGGTCCTTCATCACTGGCGCCTTCACCGTGTCGGACGTAGACGACTCCCAGTGGCTTTCTATTGAAGGGCTGACTAGCTGGTGGGTGGTCGTCATGATGACGCCGCTCGTCGTTGTGATGATCCTTCAAGTCCTGTCTGGGCTGGTGAGTCAGCAACCGAGACGCATCGGCCGGGCGATGCTCGGCGGAGCCGCCGCAATACCTCTCGTCGGGCTTGCCGTCTATCTTGTCCGGCAACTGACGCGGGCAGGCGACTTAGCCTCAGCCGCGCTGCTCGAATCCATCGGTTCTGACCCATACCTGGTGTTCATGAGGCTCTTCGGCTTCGAGCGGGCACCGGAAGGAGCCGACAGGGAATGGAATCTGGTCTCCTTAGCGCCCGGGACTACCGGCGGCGCGGCTGGAGCTGTCGTTGTGACGGTGATGGCTGTGGTGGTCGTGTGGATCCTCGCCTTCATTCTGATGTGCTCGATGATCTTCCGATCCTTTGCGCTCGTCGTGTTGGCCGCCGTCGCACCTGTTGCCCTCATGCTGCTGCCCTGGGACAAGACAAAGTCATGGGCGCGCCGCTGGAGCGAGGTGGTCATCGCCCTAGTGATTGCCAAACCCCTGGCCGCGACAGTCTTAGCCGTTGCCGTGAAGCTCTTCGCAGAGTCCAAGTCCTTTGCGGGACTGGCGGCCGGAACGGTGGGCATGGCCCTGGCCTGCGGTGCTCCTTTGATGGCATTGCGCTTGGTGAGCTTCGCCGGTGGTGAACTCGCCGCAGCGGCTCAAACGGCAGGAGGCGGTCACGTCCTGTCACGCAGCAGCAGTGTTGCAGCCCGTCAGATCAGCAGGCAGACCGGGGGAAGGCTCACACTCGCGAACCTGGTCAGTCGCTCGGCCATGACGCGTCCCATCAGCTCAAGCCGCCATCTCTTCCCGACACAGGTGTTAGGACCTGCCCAGTCCGGAGCAGGCGGAGCCAGCGGTGGAGGCAAATTGGCACTGAACACCGGATCCTCCACTGCAGCGCCCAACGCCTTACACCAACCAGAATCGCCGGGCTTCGTGCGCGCGGACCTGCCTGGACAAAGCGGCGCTGCCCCAACACCCGCACGGCGATTCCCACCCGGAGAAGCCGAACCGCGAGCGCATCCGAACGCAAGCGCACCTGGCCCAGCAAGGGCCCGGCCACCGAAACCCCACCCACCTACAATCGACCCTCCGAGCGGAGGCAAACCTCATGTCTGACGATGCGCGTACGTTAGAAGCCGTCAAGTTCCCCAGATACGAGCGCCGAGGGTTTTTTCTCGGGCTTAAGTGGTACCAACTGCTGATCGTCGCCACGGGAGGGGCAGTCGCCATCGTGGCATCTGCCAGTAGCGGGCCAGCAGGCCTGTTCGCCTCCGGACCGATGTGGCTTGGACTCATGCTGCTCGGGCTCCTCCAATATTCCCGCATCCCTTATCCGATCTGGGCAAAGCAGATCGCGCTGTACTTTTACCGCGTAGCGGCAGGACAAACTCGTTTCCTTGCCAGGCCGGCAGCGCCCCGACTTGCTGGCCGGCTCGTTCTCCCTGGCGGTCTGGGCAATCTGGAGATCCGGACGACGGCAAACGGTGAATGCTTCATCGTTGACCGCCACGGTAGGGAGGCGATCGCGGTCCTGCGCTGCAGCACCCGGTCCTTTGCCCTCCTGGACTCGGACGACAAGGCATGGGCCGTGCAAGCCTGGTCTCGTGTACAGGCTGGAATGGCTCAACGGCCAGGAGTGGCCCGAATCGCAGTCCAGGATTACACAGTCCCATACCCGTCGTCTGCGCTTTGGGACTTCTACCGAGGCAACCCTCAGCAGGCCGAGCCCGGTCAGGCGGAGCCTACATGGGGACAACGCGCTTATGAGGACCTGCTGGGTGCAGCCGGGTCAACCATGAGCCATGAACTCCTGGTAGCGGTTGTCCTGGACACGAGCAAGGCCCGGCGACGGATCAAGGAGTCCGGCGGCGGACTGAGCGGCCTGGAGCGCGCCTTGCGGCTGGAAGTCGAGGCCATGAAAACGTCACTAGGCACTCACAACGTGAACGTCGAAGAATGGGTTGACGAACCAGGATTGCTCGGCGTCATCCATGCTGCCTTCGATCCCGCCGCGTTGCCCACCGCCAAGACCGTGGTGGCGGCAGCCCCGCCGTCGGACCTTCCGGCAAGCGAGAAGGCGAACAATCTCCACCACCACGGCCCCATGGCCGTGGAAGAACACTGGACCTATCTACGCACCGACAGCGGGTTCCACCAAACCTTCTGGATCGCCGAATGGCCACGACAGAAAGTCTTCCCCGGCTTCCTGCATCCCTTGATCTACGTCGGCGAGTTCCGCCATACCTTCACCGAAGTCATCCGGGCGGTCCCCACAGCCGAGGCGCTGCGCGACATCCGCTCCGCGCAGGAAGCGCATGAGACCCGCCGGCGCATCAACGCCCGCTTCGACAGGCCCCTCACCCGCGAGCAAAAGGCCGAGGAAGAGGAAGTGATCCAGAGGGAAGAGGAGATCGTCGCCGGTCACGGCGACGTGCGGCCGGCGGCTTACATCACCGTCACGGCTACCTCCTTGGAGGACCTCGCGCGGCACCGCCAGGAACTGGAGTCCGCTGCCGCAGGGGCGTTCGTTGAACTGCGCCTTCTCTACGGACAGCAATGGGCCGCGTTTGTCGCCGGCGGGCTTCCTCTTGGAAGGGGATTGCGATGAAGCAGACAACGAAAAGCTTCGAGTATCTCCCGTCGGGGATGAGGCGGAGGGCACGGACAGAACGACGGCGGACTGCATCATCCGCGGTCACGGAGACAAACACGGCGCTCGCCGACAAACGGATCGATCTTGGAGCCTTCCGCCTCTCGGGTGACTGGGGCAGCAATGCGCCGAATTCCCTGCGGGGACCGCACCGGTTGCGTCCTGCGCCGCACCGCGCCTCCACCATGACGTTCGCCGCCGCTTATCCCTTCCTCACGGAGTCCGGCCTGGGTCACGAAGGAACCTACATCGGCACGGACGTCTTCGGATCCGGGGCCTTCTCCTATGACCCCTGGATCCTCTACGACAAGGGCATCATCAGCGGCCCATCCATTGTGGTGATCGGAACTGTCGGCACCGGCAAGTCGATGTGCGGCAAATCGTTGGTGACACGGTCAATTACCCTGGGCCGGAAGGCGGCTGTCGCCTCTGATCCCAAAGGCGAGTGGGTCGCGGTCGCCAAAGCAGTGGGCGGTAAGGTCATCAGCGTTGGTCCCGGCCGTCCCGCACGAGTCAATCCTCTTGACGCCGGCCCCCGCCCCAGCGCCCTGACCGAGGCCCAGTGGCACGCAGTGGTAAGGCAGCGCTGCCGCTATCTCCTGGTGGCACTGGTCTCCCTCATGAGGCAGGGCACGCCCCTGCGCCCCGTGGAGCACACGGCCCTGGACATCGCTCTCATGGAGACTATGTCTGAGAACTCGAACCCCACACTGCCCATGGTGCTGGACCACCTGCTGAAGCCGTCGAAGGAGATGACGGCTCTGGTCGGCGCGGAGGGTGGGATCGCGGTCAGCCACTCTCTGAGACGTACCGTGTCGGGTGACCTCGAGGGCATGTTCGATGCGCCGTCCACCGTCGCTTTCGATGCTGACGCTCCGATGATGGTGATGGATACGTCCGCCCTGATCGGGGCATCGGAGCAGGCGCTTTCGCTAGCGGCCGCTTGCGGTGCTACCTGGCTGGAAGCGGCCATCACCAACCCCGACGGCGGGAAGCGGCTTGTCGTGTACGACGAAGGGTGGCGGATGCTTGCCGATCCCTACATGTTGGCGAAGATGAGCGAACAGTGGCGGCTCGCCAGAACGTACGGGATCGCGAACCTGCTGATCATGCATAAGGTGGCGGACCTCAACGAGATCGGTGACAGCACCAGCGGACACCGGCAGAAAGCACTGGGCCTGCTGACCGAGGCTGACACCAGAATCATCTACCGCCAGAAACACGACGCAATGCGCCTGACCAAAGAAGCGCTCGGCCTGACCGAAGCCGAGTGTGAACACGTCGAGAACCTTCCGAAGGGCGTTGGGCTCTGGAAGGTGGGGAACCGCTCTTTCATCGTGGCTAATAGAGTGACCACGGACGAGCTTGCTGTGTTCGGCACCGACGCCAGGATGCTGTGAGACGGCCGGGTAGCTCGCGGGCTGCAAGCGACAACCCGCTGGTGACCGCTGGCCTCATCGGGGCGGCAGCCTACGTGTGCCTTTGCGTCGTCGTCCAAGCTGCTGGGCACTTGGTGGCGAATTGGCGGTGCGGCGCGAGGCCGCCGTCGCCCTTCAACCCTGCCGCCGCCGTCGGACTTCTGGCCAACAGGATGGATTGGATAGTGGCGCCGCGCTCCGGCTGTCTACTGGGGACAGGTGCGGTTTGGTGGGTCCTGGCACCGGCGCTACTTCTGGTGACTGCCCTCGCCGTTGGTGCAGTGATCGCATGGCGGCGATGGAAACAATCGGGCGCGTGGCTGCGCCAGGACATCCTGAACCGCGACGGCGTTGCCCGCCGGGCGGAGATTCTCCACGACTTCGGCGCGAGGGCTGTGCGGAAAAGAGGAAAGTTCACCCGTCCCGGGCTTGTAAACCCTTCGGTACAGGATGTGTCGTGGACGCTGGGCCGCTCCCGCGGCGTCACCGTCCACGTCTCCACGGAAGAGTCAATGGTGATCCAGGGTGCACCGCGATCCGGGAAGGGCCTCTACGTTGTCATCAACGCCATCCTTGATGCGCCGGGCGCAGTCGTCACCACATCGACCCGCGCGGACAACCTGGTGGTGACAATGAAGGCGCGGGCGTCCGGCGGGCGGCCGGTGACGGTCTTTGATCCGCAGGGCATGTCGGGGATCCCGTCGTCCCTTCGCTGGTCGCCGGTCCGCGGATGTGAGGACCCGGACATTGCTACCCGGCGGGCGTTGGTCATCACCGCGGACACGGAAATGAAGGGCGAGAACGCAGCGTGGCAAAAGCGCTCGCTGATAGTGCTTCAGTGCCTGCTTCATGCTGCGGCGCTGTGCGGCGAGGGGGTGACGGCATTCCGGCGGTGGTCGTCCAGTCCGGTGCTGGCGCGGGAGGCACTTGAGGTGCTGGGCCGGACGGGGGCAGCGCTGGGATGGCAGGCCGACCTGATGGGAATTCTGGAAGACGATCCGCGGAATACATCCAATTCATGGATTGGTGTTTCGGCGGCGGTGGCACCGCTGTCATCGCCCAAGGTGCTTGCTGCGCTGAATCCGCAGGACGCGTCGGAGGAGTTCGATCCAAAAACTTTCATCCGGGAGCGGGGAACGCTATATCTCATCGGCACTCGGGCAGGAGCCTCTGCTGCGGGGCCGTACCTGTCAGCGCTAATCGATGACATCGACAACGCAGCCCGGGAAATGGCCTTCGTTTCACCGGGCGGTCGGTTAGAGCCACCTCTTTCATTGATCCTGGATGAGATCGCCAACCTCGCCCCGTGGCCCGGGCTGCCTGTGGCACTGTCCGATGGCGGCGGCATCGGGATATCAACGCTCGTCGTTCTGCAGTCCTTGTCCCAGGCCCGTTCAGGCTGGTCGATCGATGAGGCATCCACCATCTGGGACTCGGCAATCATCAAGGTGATCTTTGGAGGCGGATCCGACGAACGGGACCTGCGCTCCCTTGCGGGGTTGCTGGGGGAGCGGAGTCTTACCCTCACCACGCGGTCCTGGTCGTCCCAAGGCAGGCAAGACGGCGAACAGATACGCGAGAGTCCCGTGATCGCCCTGGACGAGATTCGGCGTCTGCCTGCTGGCACGGCGCTCATGCTGGGCAGGCGCACCCGACCGATCCTGCTGGACCTTCTTGAGTGGCACAAGCGCAAGGACGCAGGGGAGCTGCGCCGACTGAAGGCAGAAATGGAGCGCGTATTGGCCGACGGGCACAGGCAACGGCAGCAGAAGACCGAAGGGACACCGGATGCGCGACCTTGACGACACTGACGAATTCGATGTCCCGTCCTCAGGTTCCGTTGGGGACGACGCGATCACTGCGCAGCTGTTCAGATCCGCCTTTGCTCCGGCTACCGCGTCCAAGAACGTGACCCGTCGCTGGCGGGAGATGACGCCAGAGCAAGCTCAGGACGCATGGAGGTCACTTTTCTCCTGGGTGAAGTGGCTCGTCGCCACGTATCAACTTACGACGTCGGTCGTTCCGGATTGCTGGTGGCGTCACCCTGAGATCGTGGCTGAGCTTTATGCACTGCACCGAGCGGAGCTTGCCTCCTTCACGCCGGACGACCCGGGATTTGGCCCGCTCGCCTTCCACGAGAGGCTGCCGCACGCCGTCGAACGCCTGAGGATGCACACCAGGACTGCCGGATGCGTGGGGCTGCAGGTGCACAGGGAGCCGGCAACCCGAATGCTCGCAAACGATGATCCTGCTTTCCTCGAATGGTGCAAGGCAGCTCATCAGCTGGTTCCTGAATTCTGAGTCATGTCGCTCGTGTGGCTACCAGCCATGAACAGGTGTCTGCGCAGCACTGCTGCGGTCCAAGAAGCATGAAGGGTGGCTGTCGTGGCCGCTACATCGGAAGTTCCACCAACTATCTCGTCTGGCCAGAGTTCCGCGCTAGGCGGACTCGGCGCTCGCCGTCTCGCGCCAGAGGAACGCGTTGCCGCACTCATGGACGGCCTGCACTCAATCCTGGAGAAGGCGGTTGAGTCGCCCTCACATTGGCAGGTCTTGCTCGATGCTTCCGCCAGCCTGTGGCGCTACTCCGGCGGAAACGTTGCCCTGCTGATGATGCAGATGGCACAGCGGGGTACCGAGGAGCCGACGCTCGTCGCGGGCTACAAAGAATGGGAACGACACGGCCGTACTGTCCTTCGGGGTGAGCAGGCCCTATGGGTGATTGCTCCCCGGACCGCCCGTGTCCAACAGATGCTCCTGCCCGATGGCACACGTCAGCGAATCCCTGTGGGTGAGAAGCCCCCCAGCGGCGCTGTTGATGAGGGAAAGAAGACCTTGATCACCGGTTGGCGCGGACAGGCGGTATTCGACGTTTCCCAAACCGAGGGCGCTCCGCTGCTGGTTCCACGATCGGCCAATCCTTCTTCCGTTGAGGCGCCACAACTGTGGGAGTCCTTGGCCCGCGTTGCCCGGGCCCATGGTTTTTCGATTCACGTCACCGACGCGCAGTACGGGCTGACCAGCGGGTTCACGGATTTCGCCCAGCGTCAGATACAGGTGGGTGGCTGGCTGAATTCCGAGGAACGGATCGCTGTCCTGGCACATGAGCTCGGGCACGTTCTGCTGCATGGCCGGAATGACGAAGTGGGGAAGCTGTACGGAAGCAGCGTGGACCACCGCGGGCTGGCAGAGGTTGAAGCCGAGTCAGTTGCGTACACCGTACTGAAGGCTCACGGGATCGATCGGGGACCGCAGTCCGCAAGCTACTTGTCCGGTTGGGCTGACGCAGTGATTGAGGCGGAGCATATAGCCGGGGGTGCGGGCTCCTCCCGGAAGCAGCCTGCTTCCCGCGTGGACATAGCCAAATCAGTGCTTGGCCGCGTTACCGCCGCAAGCAAGGAAATCTTCGAAGTGACTGATCCTCCGGGATTCGGTGGGAAAGTGCCCGCAGCTGAAGCATCCCCGCAGGTGCAGGGGCAGGAATCCTATGCGGCTTTGAAACACCCTGGCGGTCCATCCCGCGGGTTGGAAATTTCGGGCCCGTAGGGCCAATCACAAAGTGTTAGGCGGGAAAGACCCGCCTGCGAAGGAAAGGACAGCAGATATGAGTACCAAGATTCCGGTAAATATCGCCGGCAATCTCGTCGCGGACCCCGATCTCACCTACGGTGAGTCTGGTGTCGCACACGCCAAGCTGCGGGTGGCCGTGAACCAGCGGATCCAAGGAACAGACGGCAGCTGGCACGACGGAGACCCTGTCTTCCACAACGTCTCAGCGTTCCGCGCGCTCGCAGAGAATGCTTCGAACTCCCTTAAGAAAGGCGATCCGGTTACAGTTACGGGTGAACTTGAGTTCCGCGCCTTCGAAAAGGATGGGGAGAAGCGGGAAGCTCGCCGCATCGTCGCCGAAACCATCGGTCCTGATCTCCGCTTCGGCACGAGCGTATACCAGCGTTCCCCTCGCGCAGCCGGCCCCGAGGCTGGAATAGGTGCCGGTCTAAATGCGGCGGCTGAGGCAACCCAGCCCGCCTACAGCGTTGCGACGAAGGGGCCGGTGGCAGTGCCCCCTTTAGGCGGGCCGGCAGGGAATGAGATGAGTTTCTGACGCCGGGCTTTTACGCTCAGGTCTCAAATAGGGTGTGCCTGTCGGTGTCACGCCTTGGATCCCTTTGAAAACGCAGGCTGGCCTGGTCCCACGGGACCAGGCCAGAACTTTGTCAGAGCGGAGTGACCATTTGGTTCAGTTATAGCCTGCTACTGCCCTTCCACTCTTCTGGCTGCACACGCTTGATGCTAGATGAGTGTGCCCAACCCATATGGTACTTACCGGATGAATCCAGCCACTCAATGAGGCCGTACTTGTGAGTCCATCCCACCGCTTTGCCGTAGATGCCGCCTACATACACCAAGGGCCGGCCATGCTTGGGGAATTCTCGGATAGGTGCAGGGTCATCTATCGGTCGGCTTGCCTCAGCGTTCATTCGAGCCATCATGCGCTCAACATCTTCGGGGGAGCCAGACTTGATCACGAGGACAGTTATAGAACGTATGTTCGAATGCTTTGGATGTGCGGAGGAGCCGATTTACCGACCATGCAGTCCCACTAGTCGGTCGCTTTAGTGATTACCGGTTTAGACGAAGTTGCCCCCCGGCTCGGTAGTTGACGCGGGATCGGACATTTCAGGCCGCCCTTCGGCGGGGGCCCAGGCCAGGCAATCAGCGGCCCGTAAGAAGTACGTCTCCGGCCAGGGAGCGCCTGGCATTACCTGCGCTGGATCAGGGTTGATGAGCAGGACGGCTCCAGGCCAGATCGGTTCCGGCAGTGCTTCTATCCAGGCTGGCTGGACGTGGTTGAAGCGGTTCCACCTGATGGTGACCCAGGATCCGGTGGGTTGTATGGCGTCAACGCTGAGGAGCGTCACCTCGGCGGTGGTGCCGCTAGCGAGCTTGGCATTGTCAAAGGATCGCCACTTGTCCGTTGCATTGGCCAGCCACCTACGACATTGACCGGCTCGTTTCCACCAGAGCAACATCAAAAGCAGCACAGCTGCCAGCAGGACGCTGCCAACGACCGTCTTCAGTGAGGAAGGGAGCTCCGCGGCAGGAACATATGCGAGAGAGAGGGCGAGCGCTATGAGAACAACCGTGCTCGCCAATACCAGCCCGCTTGTCGCTACCTTGGGTTTCACCGCCGGATTTGAGACCATTCGCCATACCTCTTGCATCAGCTTAGAGCTGCCAGCCCGTAGGGGTAAGGACGACCTGCTGTGAAAGGGGCAGATTTACCGAATTAGTATTCGGCTGAGGTGAAACTGACCGACAGCGGGCGCCGTCTATTGCTTCTTCGAGCCTTTCCCTTTGATCCCGCTGTTCCCACTCATAGTTCGCCGGAGCCGGTCCCAGCGGCAGCGGAGAGTCCGATATTCCCCACCTGTCCCTGAATATGGCGATGTCACGAATCAGCTGGCAGGAATGATCGCCGCCGGTTTCTCCAAGGGACCCCAGCAGGGCGCCTTTCCACTCGAGATCTTCTATGAGAGCAGCCATAGTTACGGTCTCCGTCCTCTGCCAGATCCGTTCCCGAACTTGATCGACCATCTCCGCCAGGTCAGGACGAGGGATAGTAAGCACCTCGGTCAAAGGATCGGTAGCCGCCGTCGGCATGCCTTTCAAGAACCGACGCAACCGCATGCTGAGGACAGCCGCGGGATCATTTGCAGCGGTGGTGTTTTGGATAGCCTGCTCCACTTCGCGCTCAGCGCCTGGGCGGCTAACAGTTGCGACTTTCCGCCACGCCTCTACGGCCGCGCCCCATGACGGTGATTGCTCGAGTTTGAGGGACGGGCTGGGAGCGAGGTTGTTCAGGCACCGCGTGAGATCCAGAGCTGCTGCGATCTGCGCCAAGTAGTCATACTCCGCGTAGAGCCGTTCAAGGCTGTCCGACTTCGCCCGCTCGGCGTCGCGCACTTCATGGGCGGTCCGCTCGGCACCTTCCGCCGCGAGCACCTCGCCCAGAATGCTCCGCCATGACAGCTGCAGTGACGGATCGACGGCAGCATGATCCGAGTCATCAGCTTCGCTGACGTAGGCGAAGTTGCCGGAGCGGCCGCGGGTCATGCTCACGTAAAGCAGCTCGCGGGTGAGCCGGCCCTGAGTAATTACGGTGTGGCCGGTGTCGACCGTGATGCCCTGGGAACGGTGTGCGGTGGTCGCATAACCCAACTCAACGGACGACTCGAGGTAGGTGCGGGGGAGTATGACATTGGCTCCCGTTTCCCGCCGCACTGCAAGCAGTGAGCCGTCCCACCTGCTGACGCCTCGGACGTCGAATAGCGTTCCATTCCGGACAAAGTCACCCTCGCTGTCGATGAGTCTGCGGTCGTTGCCACGAGCGATGATGGTGTCACCGGAACCAGCGTATAGGCCATCGCTGAGGAGGACTGTGTGTTCCGGATCCACTACACCCTGGGTTACTAGGTCGGCTTGGGCGCGTTCGTTGAGCATCCCCACGGTGTCATTGTCCGCCGCGATAAGGATGGACGACTTACCCGCCCGGGTATCGGTCCTCCATGCAAGGTACGACTGGTCGACCATGTCCAGGTAGGTGCCGTGCCGGATCCGCCCATGCTGCTCGTAATCCGAGACTGCGGAGTAGTCTCCCCTCCGCAGTTTGAGGGACGATGCACGCTCCCACTCCTCACTGAATCTCCAGATAGTGCTAAGCCGAGTCGTCTTTCCTCCCCGGTCGAGCCAACCGAGGACGCCACCGGCGTCGATCGCGTCCAGCTGACCCGGGTCGCCCACCAGAAGGATTTTCGCACGGGCCTCCCGTGCCTGTTGTACGAGGGCAGCGAGTTGGAAAGTTGAGACCATGGAAGCTTCGTCGACGATGATGAGCTGATTCGCATGGAAGCACCACCGCTGCTGAGTGGCGGCGAGTCGGGCAGCTTCCTGAGCAAACGCGATACTCCGGCGCTCGCCGCCATAAGCCTTCGTAAGCCGGGTCTGGATGTCGAAGAAGCGCGCAGCCCGTGCGCTTGCCCCTTGGCCCACCGACTCGTGCAGCCACTTGGTGACATTCTCCGTGGCCATGGCGAGTTCACGGCCCAGCACGTCCGCACTGGCCGCCGCTGGGGCAAGCCCAATGACACTGCCGACGCCGTACTCTGCTTCCCATGTCGCCTTGACCGCACCCAGGGTCGTTGTCTTTCCCGTGCCGGCTGGACCGACGATGGCGTCGAGTCGGTTGCCGCTGAGAAGGACGTCGGCTACGGCGGCGCGCTGATCGAAGTGCAGCTCCGGCTTCCCGGGCTGTTGGGCTCGCTCAAGAGAATCCATGATGACGTCCGCGCGGACCACTGGGCCGCCGTCGTCGTTTCTTGCTGCCATGATGGCGTCCTCGCAGGCGAGCGTTGACGTGTCGGTATAGAGGCGCGATCCGTGGAAGTCGAAAACGCTGTGGTACCCAAGCCAAAGGTCTGGCCTGGCATCTGGAGGGACGGTGTAGCGGTATTCGTTCAGCGGCACTGACTGTTGCTCAGCGGCGGTGGCGACGGCGTGGATCAGCGCGCTGCGGTCAGAAGCCGTGCCGCATCGGATCTGGGCGCAGACCCTTTCGGCTTCCGCGAGTAGGTTCCACCGGTTCCATGTTGAGCGCTTGCCGGCGACACGTTCACGGGCAAGGGTCGCGACCGCGCAGATCCAGTCGGGGGTAAAGTCCGTGAACCCAAAGGGGGAGACCCGGGATCTATTGATGGTGGCGGCGAGGACGTCAGCTGGCTGGAAACCTTTGGCAATCGCTCGTGCCCGCCATTCGCCTGAGAGCTCATGCAGCGGTGTGGGGAGCTCAGCCTTTGGGGCGCGGGTAGTCAGAGTGGCCTGCTGACGAAGCTTGATAATTGTTGCTGCGGTCGGGGGATGGCCGTGTTCCATGCACCATTCCGCCACGAGACGGTCTGTTTCCGAATCGATGAGACGGGACCGGTTGGAGAACTCGCGGATAAGTTCTTCGTCGATGCCAGTGAGCTGCTGGCTGGGGTTGCGCGTGCTGGTAGCGGGGTTACGGATCTCGGTGTCGCTTCCTAGGTCCCGGTGGAGGGCGTCATGGAGGAGCCCGTTGTAGTGCTCGCTCGCGGCGACTGCGGCTTTATACAGCGTGCGGGAGTCGAGGGTGACCCAGGCTCCATCGGTGATGCGTTGGACGCGATTGGCGATGACCAGGTGAGTGTGAAGCTGAGGGTCCCCTGTGCGTGATTCCCAGTGGTCAAAGGCAGCGGCGATGGCGCCCAGCGTGCCTACGTGGGCGACGCCGTTCCGGCCGGCCCGGGTGTGGATGACGTTCTGTTCGAGCCAGGTAAGTGTTGCTTGGACCGCCTCGTGGTGGGTTCGCGCGATCCGGTCTTGGATGCTTCGAGGGCTCAGTGCCCAGAGGACGGACACCGATTTGGGCACACTGAAGGTTAAGTCAAAGCCGACGACGGCGTGCCTTGTGGTGGGCGGGCCGGTCCTGTTGTCGACGGCGGTGGGTTGGCTGTGGGGACGTCCCAGTGGCGTTCCGGTGTCTGGATGAATTGCTAGGTCGAAGACCGCTTTTGCGTCCGTTTCGGTGGTGGTGTCACCCGCGTCTTTGTTGATGCCTTTGAGTCCGCTACCGATCCATCGGCCTTCCGGCGTGCCGGCCTTCATGTAGTAAGTGGTGGCGTCCGGGGGAGAAGTGGAAAGGTCGTTCATCATCGTTGTCTTGAAGAGGTAGCGGAGGCCTGATTGCGCGGAAAGCCGTGCGATGGACATCGTCACAGCCGGGGCGCCCCTGCTTGGCGCTTTGCTGGAGTCCATCCGCGACGGCGGAGAATTTCCAGCGTTCCGGGGTCGAGCGCGACGCCCTTCGCCCGAGCAAGGGAGACCAGCCAGGCAGAGATGTGAGCCAGATCCTGGACATTCGTTCTTTGTGCGCGTTTGAGGCGAGAGACTTCTGACTGGAGGAGGTTATTGGCTACTCGTTGTTCGGAGTTCTCCGCTTCGAGGCGGTCGATCTCGCAGGCTTGGGAGCGGAGCCTGGACTGCAGTGTTTCGAGGCGGCGCTGGCAGGATCTTTTTTGACATACCAGCTGGCGCCTGGCTGCCTGCAGTTGGGCTTTGAGATGAGGGGCGTTGAGGCTGGTTGCGGGTCTTTCGCCTGAACGATTGGCATTGCGGCGTGTGCGGTCGCGGTGTCTGTTGGCACAGCGCCTTGAGCAGAACCGCTGGCTCTTCCGCGACGGCTCGAAAGCAGCATTGCATTCTTCACAATTCTTGTTGATCACCTTCGTTCATCAGCGAAGTGAGCCCCGGCAACATGACTGGCCGTGGCTGTGTCCTCACGGCCACGACCTTGGATGCCAGAGGTGTGAAGGGTCGGGGGACTCTTCACCGGCGTGAGGCTCCTGCGTAGTCAGCGGAGGCCTATCGGGCTGGGCCACTTGCTTGCGTTCTTGGAAACGAAGGAAGAACCGTCCGAGGGCTGTCGTGGTGTCAATCGAGTCCGCGATGCTGACAAAGCCGATGCCGAGCTCGTTCAGGCTGCCCGCGAAGTCCTAGGCCGGCCTGAAGGCCCTGAGGGAACAAGCCCGGGTCGGCGGCCGTAAAAGCGTCATGCCGGAGTCCAAGATCCGCTCTGCCCGGAAACTCCTAGGCCAGGGAACACCGCCCGGAGAGGTAGCCAGCAGCCTTGGCATTTCCGTGCTAGGCCCTACCGGTGGGTTCCCGCAGGCGGTGCAACGAAGGCACCGGCGAGCTGATTGTCGTCGCCTCGTCCGGGAGATTTCGAAAAGTGTGATGTGCCCCTTACCCAAGCCGGCCTTGTGTCGGGAAATTATGGTGCGAGTTTCGGGACACCGTGCCAGACAGTCGGATTACGCGTCATCGCGCGAATGCGGAATCGTAGGGGAGCGACCCGCCGGCCATCCCGATTTCAAGGAAAATGGGACATCACTAGTAGCTCGGTGAGTGGGCCGTACAGTGTCCCTTCATCGGACGAGTCAGCGGGCCGGTCTTACGGGCCGTTATTTGGACTGCCACTGCAACATGCAGGTCGGACGAGCACTTCCCGATGCGGGACCCTCTTTTGGAACAATCCATTCTCCCTATTCGGGACACCCCTTATGGGTCAATTTGCTTTAATCTTTCGCGTTGCCCTCGCGATCTTAATGTTTTGCCAGCGCTGGCCTATGGTGAGGTCATCAGCCGAGCGGGCGTCCTGGCTCACTCGTACCTCTATAGGATGGCGAGCACATGCTGACTCTTCCCCCGGCGGCCCAAAGCAGTTGCCTAGGTGGTGTGACATGTACTTGTCGAACCTGTTGATAATGGTGAGCGTCCTTCTGGGCTCGATAACCATGGTCTACCTGATGAAAAACCCGGCGCCCAAGGGCGAGCCATATAGCAGCAAACAAAAACTCATGATGATTCCATTCTTTCTGTCTGTTTGTTGCTTCCTCGCTGCGACCTTTCTGTTGTATATCAGACCTTGAGAAGATGGCCCTCCAGCCATATTCAATGGTGGGGTTCTGTAAGGCGGGGCACCGTGCACACTGTACTCGGAGCACCGCTCAAGCCAGCTCTCGCGCATATTGACAAGAGCACAACCGATGGATCCACTTAGCCCATGGCATCTATAGACACCGACGCCAGGCTCAGGATCCCTGTCGCTCTGGTAGTCATCGCACTCGCCATAGCTTCGCTTTTTTTGATCTGGCGCCCGGAGATCGAGCTTTGGTTCGGGATCAGCGGGAGCCTGTTGTGCGCCATCCTGCTTCTCTGGGCCGCCATGATTCTGGTCGGAAAGACAAAATCCGGCAGACTGCTCCTGACCCGGCGACGTTGGAAGTATTTCATCGTCCTCAGCGTCGTTGTGGCCGTGGCCATGACGATCGCGGTCATCGCCATCCTCGCAGCACAGCCGGATCAAGACTCCCCGCTGGTGCAACCGTTGGTCCAAATGCTCCTGGGTTTGTTCGTTGCTCATCTGTACGAACCGGAAGGCCCTCCTCTATTCAAGGCACCAGATCTAAGCGACCGTGACGCCAGAGCCTGGAAGAGAACCGCCATTGTCCTAGCAATTATTGGAATCAGTCTCGGGTGCATCGCCGGTATCGCCGGAGCGGCCGGTAACATCTTCGCGCTGCCACTCCTGCTGCCGATTGCAGTTTTGCTCCTGGTCATAGCCGCCGCCCTTTGGACGATACTCAGGGCGAGAAATAGGCAGAGAGCGAACCCGTAGCCAACCGATAGGGTCCGAACGAAAGAGCAGATCCAATTCGACGACGGGTGTGCGACTGACCGAATCACCTAGTTTTGTCCGCTGAGGTTTCGGCTTGCGCCGGTTTGCAGGACCGTTCGCGGTGCTTGGTCGCTCATGGCGTGCGCTGCTACAACTGGCCTATGGGATGGCTAAACAAATGGTTCGATGAAGAGGACTGGCCGAAGGACCCGCGCCTGGATGCTTTTCGAGATGGCGTGTGGGAACTGTCGCTGAACGGCGAATCTATGGGATGGGTTACTACCGGAGTCATGCCTATGCGGTCGTTCCCCTTCTTCTGGTTGAAGCAGGAGCGGATGTGGACGCAAGTGCACTGGCTCGATGGGAAGCACGAATACCTAGAAGAGGACTACGGTCCCGACTGGCCCGCTGCGGACGAACTGCGGGGTGGGTACTTTATCACCTCCCATCCTCAAACCCACCTCGACTTCAGGCTCGACGCAACAGCCGTTACCGGCCCCGACCGTGATCGGCTCTGGGTGGAGTTGGAACATGGCGTGGAACCCTACAACCGGAATACATAGCTTTCCCTGCGAAAGCCTAGGCCGGTACGGGAGCTGTCGCGTTGAGGGTTCCCCTATACGGAAGGGCGTCGAAACAGGCAACGAGACGGATACCGCGGCGTCGGCAGGGTTTCGCAGTGAGATCTTGCCGCGAATACGAGGAAGTGAAAGGCTCTGCCCATGAATCCCTAGTTCAGCCGGCGCAGGCCGGGGGGCAGCGCTGACGAGATCGACGAGGAACGTGGACCTCGGCGAACTATGGGAGCAAGTAGGCCGGGAGGGACTCTATGGAGATAGCCATTGCCTTCACGGTCGTGGCCGCGCTATGGCTGATCTTTCGTAAATGGGTTGCACAGCGCCAAGCAGAGATCATCACACAATTTGTTGGCGGCGGTCCTAACTTAGAACAGCGGGCGAAGGGTCTCGAACAGTGGGAGTGTTCTTCTGCGTCCTGCTTCTGATCGCTGCGGCCGCCATCGTAATTGTCTCCCTGGCCGGTAGGCCATGACGTGGGGGCCAGGAGTAACCGGACCGTTCTTCATAGTGTTCGGCGTTTTCCTTTTGCTCAGCGCGCCTGGCTTATATCTTTGGCGCAAGTTTCTTGCCCGCACCGGGGAACAGACATGGAGAACTCTGCCGGGGAAGGGAAAATTCAAGACATACGAAGTTCAGTACAAATTTTCGGTCGTGGGAGCGGCTTTGGTCGGTGTCGTCGGCATTGTGGCTCTGATTGCAGGATTGCTGAATCTCTAGGTGCGGGGGACCTCTTGGCCAAGGAATGAGACGCCCTCAGTGCAGTGCTAGAGCTGAACAAGCTTGTCGCAGGAGAGAACCGTCCGTCTAGGGTTCGTCCGCAGGGACGACAGGTCGGCCACCTCCGGCAGCGGCAGCTCAACGGGTACCGTAGTTTCATGGCGCTTCACCCTAAGAACAGACTGACTTTCCAGATGCGGACGTCTGCTCTCGGTCCTGATGGAGCTGTCCTCGACCCTGACGGGCCGGCTCAGGACAAGATGGAATTCCTGGACATTGTCGTCGATGGTAAACCACTAAGGGACACGCTTGACGTCAGTTCGGAAGACGATCGCCCGACACAGCACACTACGTTCCTCCGCGAAGCCCGCCCCGAACTCGCTATCCCTCAGATCGACCGCTTGCTAGGCAGAATCACTGGAGACTTTGCCGACGGACGGATTGCCCTCTTTGTCTGTCCTATCTGTTCGGATCTGGCTTGCGGTGCACTGACCATGGAATTACGGGCGAGTGCCGAAACTGTCTCCTGGTTGCACCTTGGCTGGCAGGATGGAATCACCGATGAGCCCCAACCTTGGCTCCTCCCCGAACAAAGTCTTTCCTTCGAGCGGCCGACCTACGAGACAGAGCTGCTCGCACTTCGAGAGCACTTTACGAGCCTGCTCAAGTCGGGGCGCCCGTTCTCAGCTTCCGGTGCCGGCCACACAATTCTCGACAGGGTCAGAAGTCTATTCACAAAGACTCCGTAGACCCGACAAACTTCACGTCACCCCGACGACGAAACGGTAAGCATAAGGGGTTATGAGTACCGTTAGCGGTTCGGCTAGGAACGCTCCACGCGGTCGGCAACGATGGTGAATTCATCCTGCTGCGCTTTGTGCCAGGCGAGTCTTACTTTCTCGCCTGGGATAAGTTCGAGAAACTCATTTGCTCTCTGGACGATGCAGGAATAGTGGGCGAAGCATTCTGCGGCCAAGCCCTCAATCTGGATGGATCCCCACCCTTCTTCGCGGTGCCAGGTCTTCACGGTTCCCTTGCTCAGAGGTTCGTCCATGGCACCGATGATAGCCATTTCCTCCTCTTGGCCACTGTGGGTTGGTTGTGAGGACGGCCAGCTTTTCCGCCCGGTCAGGGTTCGGTTTTGAGATGAACAGCCAGGCCTGACTGACACGGGTCCTGCAAACAGAGAAATTCGCGCACACTGATGAGACCCTCGTTGGGACGAGATGAGGCAGGGTGTCGGCGGGTTCCTTGTCCGGGACCGTGGTGTCGCTGCCAGATCTCGTAGTGGTCGATCGTGAGCCCTAGTTTCTCAGCTCGTCCTGGGGAACGAGTTGCTGATCTGACCAGGTTGGATCGCAGTACTGCTGACTTGGCAGACATAGTGACCGTACTGGGACAGCGGGGGATAAGGTTCCGCTCTCTGGCCGAACCGTGGCTTGATACCACCAGCGCGCATGGAAAGCTCATCTTCGATATGTTCGCCTCGCTTGCCGAGTACGAGCGATCAGGGTTGTCCGAGCGTACGAAGGCCGGCTTGGCGGCGGCGAAAGCTCGCGGCCGGCTCGGTGGCCGCCCACGGACCATGACCGCGTCCAAGATGGAGGTCGCACGGCAACTGCGAAGCCAGGGAAAGACCTTAAAGGAGACAGCTCAGATACTCAGCGTCAGCGTCTCCTCACTGACCTGCGCACTAAGCCGGAACGATGTTATCCCAGAAGCCGTCACAGAAGGAGCGAAGCGCACCTAAGTATGGCTACCATGCTCATATGGATTTAGTGAAGGTATTTCTCGACGAGGGTGCGCTCGACGGCACGGCGCGATTTCCTTCTGCTTGTGCTGTAGTCGTCAAGAACGATCTTATCGTTGCACAGCAAATCGAAGAACTTATTCACGAACTAAGCCTTCAACCTGATTTTCAACTGGAGCGAGGAGCTTCTCTTTTAGAGGAATCCGGATTTCATCATGTAGACGATAATTTCCTTGCTGCTGAAAGTTTCCGAAAATTGCTTCCAAAAATTGACTTCGAATGGTGGTGCTCATCAAATCTCGAGCCAGGCAAAGACCCCTACGACCAGTTACCGGACCAGTTCAGCTGGCTAGTTACCGGGATAATGCAAAAGTACAAACATAGGAAACTTGAGTTTGTCTTCGAGCAAAATTCGCGCTTAAACCCTATCTTTGCAAAAATAGTGGAAAATGGTGCCCGGAACGCAAAGGCTTCACCGGAGCTGGCAAGCTTTCGGATAGGAACAAAAGCTGACAAAGTACTATCAATCGCTGATTATTGCATGGCCTACGCAAGTCAGGCAATCATGTTTTGGGTAAGTGATTGCTGCGATACTGCGAAATTTCGAAGTCGCTTCCAGTATCGCAACTTTGCCTTACTGGAAACTGCCTGTTCCACGCTATTTGCAGCGAATTATAATAAAGCAATATCCAATAGGTCGACTAGAATGCTAGATCACGCATTTCCGTCTGTGTCTGGTGTTCACCAGCCGTCCTGTACTCAAAAGTAATCGCTAGGGTACAATCAACCTCAGGCGGGGTGTGTGTAGTTCAAGAGTGTGCGAGTCGCACGCGTAAGCACCTTAGTCGGCACTGCCGTCATGCGTGATTCCACATCCCGCCCCTAAATTTCTGGAGATACTTTTTGTGAACGTCCTTGCCAAGGTTCGCCACCTACGTGATCTCCAAACGGCGGCTAGTTTGCCTGAATCTTCCAAGTTTTGGTTGGAAAAGGGGATAGAGCCAAGCGACGTACGCATACACACGACGCGCAAGCAACGGGGTGGGTATCGTGAGGTTTGTCAGCCAGTCGACGACGAGCTCTTGCGTTTGCAGAAAAGGCTCAAAGAGTTCATCGACCGCAAGGTCCTAACCCCCCACCAGAGCGTGCACGGATTCACTCGCGGGCGCTCGACCGTATCAAATGCGAAAGTCCATCTTGGCGCTAGAGCTATTTTGACGATTGATATTTCCGATTTTTTTGCTTCTATATGTCGGGCTAGGGTCGTTGCTTCCCTGCAAGGAAGCGGCGCTAATTCTGAGGTAGCTTTTGCGATAGCGAATACGTGTACATACAACGGGGTGCTGGCTACAGGTTTTTCAACTAGCCCGGTTATTTCCAATCTTGTGTTTCGGCCACTCGACGATATCTTCGATGCCTTTGCAAGCTCTCATGGGATCACCTATTCCAGATATGCCGATGACCTGACGTTCTCCGGCGATGAGGTAACTGATGACATGCTGGCCCACGTAAATGACACTTTGGTTTCCCAGGGATTTCTTGTGAATTCGAAAAAGGTTCGATTTCAGCGTCGCGGTCATCGCCAAGTGGTTACCGGCTTTGCAATACAAGATGCAAGTCGATTGCGTGTCCCCAAGTGGCAGAAAAAGGCCTTGCGTCATGATCTATACTGTTCTGAGACTTTTGGATTAGAAGACCAGGCCCGCTTCCGAAACATGACCGAAGAAGAGTTCAGGGTCCACCTTCTTGGGAAAATCAATTACTTGGCGGCTGTCGAGCCGCTATTGGCGGCAGATATGCGAGCTCAATTGGATAATTTATGAGTCTCAGTATGGCGTACCTGGCGCCTTAGTCTTCAGCGGCCCGCAGCTGTACGCAGGGACGCAGCTACCGGCTTTCTGCTTCCAAGAAGATGGCCAGCTCAGTGTCAGTTGGTTCTCTGAGTTCGACCGGGCTTATTGGCCGTGGTTGCGGCGAGGTAGTCATTAATGGACGTCTGGACGTCTGGACGTCTGGACGTCTGACCGTCAAGTTGAGTGGGTGGTTGGTGCTCGGCATCGACTTCATGCGCAGTGAGCTTTCCTAGTTCCCCAGCCCCCGGATAATCGAACGCGGCCGGCGTCTTCCTTGGGTAATGCTCAAGAACTCCGAGGGCGTCTTCTACGGTGCGAACGTGTCCGGCCACGGTAAGTTCTTGCTCCGCTCCTTGTTTCATTCGTCATCCTTTTTCCTCGCGAACGGACGTCACCCGTGGTGTTTCCTTATTAAAGGTGCCAATAAGCTGGCCTTCTTCGTCCGCGGGGTCTCGGTCATGGGTAACGAGCCAGCACACTTTGAGGTCTTGAGCATCCTCCAGCTGCCATATGGCACGCTGTGCCCGCTCCTCTTGCCGTTGCCGAAGCGACGGTACTTGTTGAGTCCTTCGAGTTTGCCCAGCCTGCACTGAGCTTCGCCGAAGCAGAGAACGGCGGCGCCGGAGACCAAGCATCCTGAAGAATGCCCAGGGAGTAGTGGGTTTGTTTCAAGCCCAGAAGTGGAAGAACCGACAGCCCCCACGTGGAGCCTTCCTCTTCAGAGTGCTGACCAAAGCCGCAGGATTTCAACTGACTAGAGTCGATCAGCGACACGAGGCGGCCGGCCAGCGCGATCTGTTCCTTGCCTCCGAGACGGCAGGAACCGCGGGTGGTGGCCTGATCTGGTTTTTGGAGCCGCTGGCCCTTTTCGTCGATGCACTTCTCCGCAAATTTGGGAAAGGCGAAGCGGCCTGTCATTAAAGAGGCAGATTACTGGATCTACGCTCGCTTGGCTGGTCAGCAGACGCAAGCCTCAATTCCAGGGGCTGGTGATACCCGCCCCCAAGCATCTGAGTTTGTGCATGATCGCCCACCTATATCCGGAAGAGGATCCTTTTCGTGCTGCAGTATGTCATACCGCTCAGCATCGAAAGCACCAGATGGGCGGCTAAGACTCTTCGAGGACCAGCCTGCCGTCGGGCTTGTGGACGAGGTTCCAATAGTGGTCTGTCGCCGTCCAGGCGTTGCCTCTCTTCGGAGCTTGTTGTGCCCAAGCGACAGCCCTTTCCAGCCAGGCATCCCGAAGTTGCTGGCCGATCTGGTGGTGCAGCTCCGAGGGGACAGAATGGACTGACAGCATCATGGGGCTGGAACTGGAATCAATTTCACGGGAATGGAAGTACTTTGCCTTCGCGTCCGACGGCCAGTAGACGCCCAGAACGTACAGGTTAGCTGACTGGCTCGGGTCCGTCCGGCTGAAGGAGAGGCTGCCCAGGCTTACGCCGGCCTCGGCGAGGTGGGCAGTGAAGTCATCACGGCCGAGCGGGTAGGCCCAACCTTTGGGCAGCTGATCCCGATAGTAGCGCTGCCACGGTCCCTCGACTGTCATTCCTGCATCGTAGACGTTCCTTTGCGAGAGGGGCCATCGGGGCTACTGTGAGTGCAGTCGAGTGACCGTTTCATCCTCCGGGGCGGCACGGAGCACTCCCACGAGACTACGTTGGAGGGCGGATGCCGAGACGACCACAACACTGGTTCCCAGGCTTGATTGGTGGTCAGGGAGTCATTCGTCCGAGCGGCGGGGCTTGCACCCTCAATTACGCCGAGGTGTACCCCTTTGGTCTAGTGGCCCAGATCAGTGTCAGATTTCGCGGCCCCTTGTCCCTGGACATGCAACGGGAACTGAGCAAACAGTCGGGCTCCTACCTTTGGAACAAGCCGGACCTTGGACCGCAGCTGACCTTGGAACAAGAGGAGTCCACGGCATCCTTGGCCGAGGTCGTAACGCATGAAGGTCACCACTCGTTTTGGACCATTACGTTTTGGTTCGACCAAAAGATCAGCGGTTCCGCCTTATCTATGGGTTTCCGGTGGCCGGAGCAGGGTATTGAGTGCGTTTTCGCGGTTGCGGGCGAAGACATCGGCAGAGCATTGGAAGAGGCCACAGAACTATGGAGCCCAGATCCCGAAGGATACTTCTCTCAGTGAGCACCGAGCTTCTTGGTTCGCCCTAAATCGCTTCGTTGAGGGTTCCTTGATCGAAGTCGTCCCGACTGGTCCACATTGTTTGTCTCTTGCAGAGATTTGCTCGCTTGGCTTTCCCCGAGGGGGCGGAGCGCCGGGTTGACCACCCCTAACGATGGGTGGCCTGTACGGAACACACGTTGCCGCAGCATTAGTGGAGCCCCTCGTCCACGACAGCCCTGACAGCCCGAAGGGGGCGACGGGACCAATATAGCCGCAGGCTTCTGAAACCAGCGTGCGTGGTTACTGCTTACATGCCGAATCAGGAAACCGGACGGTTGATCAGGCTCAGCACTATTCCCAGAGCAGCCATCGTCATGAACGCAGCTCCGAACAGCCGGAGGAAACGAGGCTTGGTGAAGGCTGTATCTGAATAGTCGGTTCCCAACATTCTCAGTCCTTTCATCATCCCGGCATACACGTGGGCCGATCCTTGAAAATTGGTTGCCAGAACGAGGCCGAACAGAAAAGCCACCAGCCCCAGCCCAAGTGTGACCCACCACATGCCAACGCGCGAAGCTTCCCGAAACACCAGGCTGAAGGCGACGCCAGCCAAGCCGATTGTCACGGCTAAGATCAGGTACACGACCATGATGGCTCTCTGAGGCTGCGGCAATGCTTTGACGAGCTTCCATAGGTTCATTAATCCCCCTGGCGAATCGAAGCCTTGCCTGCTGCAGCTAAACATAGCCCGCACCGCGCGGGTTGCAATCTCTTGAGGGCTGCCGGCTGTGCCATGTGCAGAAGCTATAAGCCGCTGCACAAGGTTGGGAACAGGGCAGCATCCATTCTGGACCTCCGGTATACGTTCCGCAGCCCGGCCCAAATCAATGCGTGAGCGACCGGCAAGGGAGCTTAAGGGATAAGTATTCAGGTCGGTTAGGGTTCGTCACGGTGCTCGCGTTCACTACTGAAGAAGTACATGGCCACGAATCCTAAGCTAAGCAGCGCCAGGATGACCACGATCCAGTTGGACTGAGTAAAAACGAAGTAGATTCCAATAATTAACATGCCGATGGACGACAAGCCCCAGAAGAGGGCAAGAGTTCTGGCTCTTTCGCGGTAGGTCCAGATCCGGCCCTTTTTCGGGAACATTGGCTCTCCCACCAGCAAGATAGCCCTTGGAGCGCGAGTCTAGGCCTTGCCTTCGTCTTACATCAAGAGGCCCTGACTGAAGCTTTCTATGAGGGAGCGCTGTCAGAATCTCGAGGGCCGAGGCGGTTGCAGTCTCTTGGCACTTTTCATCCCGTTACGAGTTCCCCTTGGAGTCGGCCGCCGGTTTCCTCAACGACCAAGCGACTTGCTATAAGTCGTCCTCGCCCCTCATTGCCTTCCGGAAGAACTGCTGAGTGACTGCATCTGAATAGATACCCACGGGCAGCCAACGGGCATCCCACTCCGTAAGTAAGGTTTGCAGATGTGACTCAGCGATGCGTTGATGGGCGTCGCTGATACCTCGACTGCTGCGCCTCCGCGAGATCTGAAGATCCCATCCGTCATGTTCCGAGGGTTGAACAGCGAAATAGCGGCCAGCCTTTTGACCGCTAATTATGAGGCCAACGCGATGCTCAGACCACTCGTTGGATTCCGACGCCAGTGGTTCTGAGACAGCGAGTTTCATGGATTTTCGCCAGCTGACCGGCAGTTTCTTCCGCGAAGGCGAATGTCGCTCGGGCGAGTACGTAGGGCTGAATGAGGATGAGTCCCAATCGCCTGAAAGCAGCCGGAATGCCGCTTCTAGGAATGCCAACAGTATCTGGCCGATGCGGAGTTCAGGTGGAGCCGAACGCCGCACGGATCGGTGCTCACGTTTTCCTGCCATGTCGTATCCTTGCTACTGCGTCCGTTCCTGTCATGGTTAGCAAACCATGTCGGAGCCAGCTTGATGTGCAGAGGCAACCGATCGGAGCCAGGATTACAAAAAGGGTCCCGTAGGGTTCGTCCTCCCCGACCGCATGAAGTAAGTCGCTTAACATCAGCTCGTGAGCAAACGCGAGATCCTGATCGTCTTGAGCGCCGACGATAACCAGCCACGGGGCAACGTTTGGAGGATCACGGCCAAAAAGACGGACTTCTATCTGGACTTCGAAGGAAAGCACGGTGGAGGGTTTCACCTCTCGATGCATGGTCCCACCGAAGGTTTCTCTGATCACCGCTTTCACATCAGAAGCGATAGGAGAGCGGTCAGGGAGGCTCGTGCTCTGGGCAATTTTGTGCAACATCAACTCGGTCGAGGATATGCATTTGATGGGGTACAGCTAAGCGACCAGGCATACCAAGTCGCCCGTTTGCGATGGACTTGGGATCTCCAACGTCCCAGATTCCGTCATGCCGCCCTATCCCGGGTGCCTGTTCCGCAGCTAGGTGGAAACCGAGATGGCTTGATGCTCCAGGCGCTCCTGAAGCCCAACAGCGCTTGGGACATAGACGTCGTTGTGTCTTACGGCGAGCCGCACTGGCCCGCCCCCGACGACTCTGTTCGGGACAGTTCCCGCATCGGTCCGATCCGGAATGGTGCCGGCATGTGGCTAACAGCAACCTCCTATCATCGATCACAAGTCCTGGCCCCATCTCCCGCAAATCTCCGATTGCCGTTACCCCGCCCTGGAGAAGCGCCTCAACAGATTATGGGCGGCGGACCCGGACCGCTTGGAGCGCAGGACTTTTACTGGTTTGTGGAAACCATCACGTCCAGAGAATTGCTGGATTAGTACTGTCCGCCTCCAAGGTTAGGCTGTTCACATGACAACCCCAGTACCGACGCTTACCGCCGTCACAGTTTTTGAGGGCAATGGATCCGTGCTTGTGAAAATATGAACTGAGCGCACCTGTACCGCAGGAGGAGACTTTTCTCGTGGGCATCCACGGTAAAAGCCAAGATGGGGAAATTTTGGGGCAGTTTGGCATCAAGTTTCTCGATGGCGAGCGGGCCGCTTACTTCGTCTTTGACCACAACGCGGCGAAGCAGGAGAACTTCGACTACATCCGAGCTACCGAGGACGAGCACCAGATTTTGACGCCGTATCCGGCGGTGCATTTCTCAGAGCTGGGCGATAGCCCCGACCTTAGGGGCTATCTCAACTTCGGCGGCGTCGACCGACAGACAGACGTCCGGGTTGATGTAGTCAGGTAGATTACCGCTCACAAAAAAGAGGAGAGGGCTGGCGCGATGTGAACCGGTGCACAACGCGACCGCTCAGGGTCCCCTTTCAGAAATGGAAGGTTCGGTGTTTATTGTGGGCTTGGGTAATGGGCCCAAGGAGACTTTCGAGATGAATAAACGGGACAAGGAGCGGCGCCGGGCCGTACGGCGCATATTCTTCGACACGGACCTGGCGGGCCTGGCGTTCGGGGGCGAGTCGTTCCCTGAATACGAATATGACACCGAGGCGGACCTTGCCATGTCTTGGTTGGCTAATGGACTGTCTCCGACTGACGTCGCAGCACGGGCAGCGCGCTACATTCAGCGTGACTGGGGCGTTTCCGTGCCCGACGGCAAAGTGGAGCAGCTTGCTCATGCTCTTGCTCTGCTTAGTTCAAAGCCGGAATCTCAGGGCCAACAGCCAAACTAGACCTGTTTCGTTCACTGAGTGTTCCCCGAAAATGGCCATGCCGGCCGCCGCAACCAACATGCCCATGCCCGGCCTTGGGCATCAAGCAATAAAGGTTTTCATGCCATTAACTGGGCCCAGAAATCCATTCAGGACGTATCATCATTGCATTCTGTCTCGTCGTTAGAACTCTGGATCGGGGTGAGATGAGAAAAGGTGTGAAGGTTCTTCTCCTGATCCTTGCGGTCTTGGCTATTTCTGCCATCGTCGGATGGGTAGCCGGACCCGAAGCTGCAGGCACTGCCTTATTGATGATCTCGATAGGCCTCGGTGGTATGGGGCGGCAACCGCGCGACCCAGGTTGAAAGATACCGTCAGGAGCTGATCGATAAGAAAGCCGGAGGAAGCCAATTTAGTACGGTCCTGCCGAAGCCGGAGGATGAGGACAAGGATTCACCTGAACGGTGAGCAGCATCAAGCCGCCCGTACAGGGTTGGGTCACGGTCACTAGCCCGCCCGATTACAAAGACCGCCACCTCGAGCTGGGACTGCCGAAGGGCTCATCCGCTCCGGGGACCGGGTACTCGCCGTCGACGAAATGATCGACAGTGGCACCAGGGCACCGAGCGGCGCGGAGGCTGCGTAGCCGACGGCGTCGCGACGGTCGGCACCTGATGGGGGACCAGAACGGCGCCCACCTTCCGAAGTTTCCACTGAAGCTATGTCGTAGTTTTCGAAGAGCTTCTCCACCATATGTAATTGGCATTAGAAGAAGTATCCGAAGATTGTTGCCAGATACGCCAGTAATGAGACATAGCCTAGGGCAAAGGTTGTTTGGTAGGGCCACCGAGTGCGGCGGAGTTCGTCGACGGCGACTGAATGCGAAGAGGATGTTTGTGGGCGAACAATTCTGATCGCCGGCAACTTCACCTGAAAAATTGCTACTGCTGCAGTCTGAAGAATTGCGCCTGTGAACGCCAGCACCGGTAGGCCGACGAAACCCGTAACGAAGGGAAGGACCAGCTCGACCCCGATGGCGACAAAGTTCCCATACAGCTGAAGGCGCTCGTAAAAAAGGTCCGCTCTTGATCCCTCTTTAAGGGGTAAGCGATAGCGACCAGCGATGCAGACGGAGGCGGCCACCAGAGTGATCGAAAAATGATTAGGGTTTGTTCCATCAGCAGTACTTTCGGTTGTAATTGAAGGCGTCATATCCAGGGCCAAGGAAATTGGCTGCCCCTACGCCACTCGGTTGCGCGAGGTCCGGCTTGAAGTGGCTGTCTCCCGTCTCGGCTTCCGCGGTCTCGACCTAGGACAGAAGTCTCTCTCGTTTCCCACGGAAATGAGACATGATGGCTGGTAGGCGCAGATCCACCGCAGGATGGGGGTATGACGTGCAGCAGTTGGCGAACCTGCTGATGTTGGTTTCCCTTTTGGTGAGCGTGCCCTGTTTTGTTTACGGGTTTAAACACTCGGACCGCAAAGGCGAACCATTTGGCTTCAAGGAACATAAGCCCCTGTGGATCTGGCTCCTTCTCAGTGCTGGTTTCCTGGTCGCCGGACTCATTGCAAGGGTCGCGGGTCTTTGAGATGTCCCATCCAGCCATATTTAGATGCGGACGTCCCGCAAGGCACGTGCAGAACCGCTGTTCGGAACGCCGCGCCATGCCAACCGGTGCGCCCATTGACAAGCACAACAATCAACGGATGCACTTAGCCCATGGCGTCTAGAGAGTCTGACACCAGGCTCCGGATCCCTCTCGCTCTGGTAGTCATCGTCCTCGCCGCCGCCGGGCTCTTTTTGACCTGGGTCCGGGAGATCGAGCTGTGGTTCAGGATCAGCGGGACCCTCATGTGCGCCATCCTGCTTCTCTGGGCCACCATTATTCTGATCGGCAAGACCAAATCCGGCGGACTGCTCCTATCGCGGCGGCGCTGGAAACAATTCACGGTCCTCGGCGTGGTCGTGGCTGCAGCCATCACGCTCGGGGTCATCATCTCCATCCTTGCGGCACGGCCGGGGAGCCGCTCTCCGCTGCTGCCACCGTTGTACCCGATGCTCCTGGGTTTGACTGCTGCCTATCTGTACGAACCGGAAAGCCCTCCTCTAATGAGGGGGCCAGCAACGGACCGTGATGCCAGAGTTTGGAAGAGAAACGCCATTGTCCTAGCGATTGCTGGAATCGGTCTTGGGTGCATTACCGTTATCGCTGCTGCGGCCGATAACACCATCGTCCGGATATTTTTCGAGGGGCCTGCAGTTGTGCTCCTGATCACCGCAGCCGTGATGGGGATGATGCTCAGGGCCAGAAATCGGCGGAGGACAAACCCATAATCAGCGCGGTGCCGCACGCAGCCATGCCTCTTCATCCTTGCCTAGACCTGAAACGCGTCCCAATAGACGTTGCCCGGCGGTCAGGTTTCCTCGGCTTGGCCCGGCGCGTACCTCCATTCGCAGGTGGCTTGCGGAAAAGACACTTGGATCGGGTTGAGACTGATCGACTCGCTCTCTGGCCAGAGCGCGTACTTCAACCCACAACAGGTCCTTTGGGGGCCGCTTCCTCAGCCCGCACCAAAAGTAAGTTTGGGCGGGCCGAGGACGTGGATCTGCTGCTACCGACCGCTGACGCGGTCCAGGAACTGTTCAGCTCGCGAGACCATTCCTTTGATTTGGCGTTTGACGACTTCGGCCGGGTCAGGGTTGATCTCGTTGGCTGGCGGTTCGACCCGAACGTTTGCGCAACAGACGAAGTCGGCGCAGATCAGGGTTCCTACGGTGTTGCCGTCGCGGCCGGATTTACCAGCCCGCTTTGCGACCCACAGCATTACGTCCGCTTTGGAGAAGACTGCCCGGCATAGCTCGCACAGGACTGACCGGTTTTTTCGAGGTCCGCCGTCAGGGGCGCGGAGGATGATCCCTGCCATGCCCGAGGGACGCGGCAGTATGAGGTAGCCCCGGAGCGGCATCTTGTCATCGCGCCACCCCAGAAGGTCCATCTCGTCCCAGGGCAGGGACTCAAAGTTCTTGGGGAGGGAGAGCTTCGCTACCTCGGATCGGCTGGCATTGATAAAGCATGATCGAATGTCCTGGGACGTCAATTTTTGCATGGCGGAGATCTTTCGGAATTGTCCAGAAGGAGAGCGTGGTCAAGGGCTCTGCCTACTTCCGGGCACCGCAAAATTACTGCGCTAGGTACATCCGCCGAGGATATGGAGTGCGGTTTCGGGAAGCAGGCATCGAACAACCCACAGTGGAGGCCAAAATGGCCGCCCCGCATTCTGGCGCGGCAAGACCATCAAATGCCTTGCGCATGCTCGTTCCTTTGCATTCCCGATCGACTGCCGATCGAAACCTAAACTACCCGACAAACCAGCTCACCGTCACACTGGCACTTCGGCTGCGCCTTCCCCAAGACGGCTCTCCCACCGCGACAAGGTCCGTCTCTCAGCTATGCGGCGGCCCAGTGGCAAAGCCAGATAAACCTATCGAGGGTTCCCAGAACCGGACGGAGACGCGCGAAAGAGGCATTGAATAGCAGGGCATGGGCGGCGTGAAAGACTCACAAAGTGAATGACGAGTCAGAAGGTGCCCTGCACCATGTCGAGCTGTGGGTACCGGATCTTAAGAGAGCCACGACTGAATGGGGCTGGATCTTGTCGGCCTTGGGGTACGCAACCTACCAGACTTGGCCACAGGGAATCAGCTGGCTGAAAGGCTCTACGTACATAGTTCTAGAAGAATCGCCGGACTTGAGTGGGCGGCATCATCAACGAACAGCGCCTGGTTTGAATCACCTGGCATTCACAGCCGGCAGCCGGCTACGTGTGGACACGCTGGTTAGAGACAGTGCTGGGTACGGCTGGACGCCGCTGTTCCCTGAGAAGTATCCACACGCAGGGGGACGCGAGCATTACGCCGCTTACCTCGAGAACTCAGATGGCTTCGAAATAGAACTCGTGGCCGCTCAATAGGACCACTCGCTTGCCAACCTTCAGCGATGCCCCGCATAACGTTCCCCAGCGGACGCTAAGGGTTCCGGGGCGTCTGCCGTCCAGACCTTTCCCTGCCTCAGCGCGGGCCACGAGGATGGCAGCCGCGGACGAACTTTTGCGAAAGCGCGAAATTGGCCGCATGACGAGCGTGCCGGTGGTGCTGAGTCAAGGCGTCCTGGCGGTCCTGCATGAAGTCACACACTCGGACCAGTGAGCGACATCTGTCGCGCACCGACAACTGCCCTCTTACTAGCCCCAAACGTCAGCATGGCGGCCGCTTCACGGCAACAGAATACCGGGTCAGATCCTTGCCCTGCCGAGAAAATAAACTGGCCCCGCTGTTGTCGCCAGATGGAAATACATCTGTACCCGTCCCACTTGGCTTCAAACGTCAAGATTCCGGGGAATGCGCCGGCGAGTGCCAGCGGGAGGAGGAGGTGCCGCGCAGGTTGAGCATGAAGTCAATGTTCCAGTAAGCGCATTGGTCATTTTCCTTACAAAGCCTGTCGCGCAAGCCGCAGAAGAGCGCACATGGATTGACTAGCATGTCAGCTTTGCTCTATTCTTGCGCAGTTTTTTGCATTTTCATTGTCAGACTGATCCAGCAGTGTAATGATCTTGCCCACCACAGAGGTGTGTATCTCCGTTTGGCCAGCGCCTCTAATCCGCGAGAAGTAATTGGGGGAGCTTGTGCGCGCCAGGATTAACTCTGAAAGTGGACGGCGCCTATCCTTTGCGAAAAGGTTTATGGCAACAGCGGCAACAGCGGCAGTCCTGGCTGGGTTTCTTGGTCCTGATGTGGTGCCAGCCAGGGCGGTCGTCTTCCCATCGCTCGGGCCCGTGAGCACAGAACTAATCCGTGGCGAAGCATGTAGCCCGAACTCCACCAACGGCCTCGCTGTAGCCAGTATTGAGTGCATTGCAGGAACCGCCAGAAAGACCCGAAACCTCAATCTGAACCACGAATGTGTTTCCGGGCCTAAGGCAGACGCTCTTTTTCAGGCCGGGGTCTACCCTCCACACCGGTGCGGGTCCGTCGGCAAAGGTGCTGAAGCCATCGCACAGGCTCGTTACATCTACAAACACAATCGGCAAGAGCAGCAAAAACACATAACCCTCGGCGTCAGCCCAGGAATTCATTGGGAGCTGAGCCTTCCAGATGGCCGAAAAACCCGCAGGGGTGATGTGGTCGAATACGACTACAGGGCCACCGGTCCCGAACCCAGGTCAATTGACATTCTGGAAGCGAAAGGAACTTGGCGGGGTACTATCGCGGACGCTCAAAATCAAGCAAGAGGCTACGTGACGCTCTTCCAGAACTCGCAAAAGGACCCAAGATACCAGGCCCGACCTTCAAAGAGTCACCTCGGATACGGAGACACTTTTAAGATCCTCTTGGACCACTGTCCAGACGGAACCGAGCTTTATACACGGTACGAAGTTGATGGACCGGCGGACGGCGCTTTGATGGTGAACCCGACCGAATCTCGCGAGGATTGCGACGAGGACGCGAACCTAAACGTAGACACGCAGTGGCTTGGACAAGATTTTGATGATTGGCCGAGAGCCTTCCCGATTATCGTACCGTTGCTTGGCACTATCGGTCCTGCTCCGTCAACGCCCCTCTGGCAGAGAACGTCACCGCTCGGACGCTTTTCCGATCTGGTCCAGTCCGTGCTGTCCGGTGCCTCGTGCTTATGGCTTTGTGTTGGATCGGACGGTGTACGAACTCCAGACGGAAGTTTGGATGCTTCCTCGTCCGTCATAGTTGATTGGATCACGTCTCAATCAATAGCCGCATCATCTGGAGATCCCCACCTGACTAGCCTCGATGGAACAGCCTTCGATATACAGTCAGTAGGCGAATTCGACCTAGTCCAGTCCGCGCAGGACGACGTCCCATACGACTTCCGTGTTCAGACAAGGTTCAAGGGACTGCCCGGAGGCCGTGTATCCACAACCGACGCAGTTGCTTTCGTGCTCAACGGCACGAAAGTGGTCCTGTCCAGCTCGGGGGTACTCGTGGACGGCACCGCCATGGATGTCAGCGATGGGTCGTACATCTATTTTGGCGCCGGGGCGGCAGTGTTCCGAAGCGGGAGCACTTACGCAGCCATTTGGCCTGGGCAGACCGATCGGCCGATGCTGACGTTTGGCTCCTCGACAGTCCGCATTCACGTACCGTCCTTCATCGCTACCCGTGGCCTCTTGGGAAACAACAACAGCACCAAGGGTGACGACTTTGTAACTCGAGGCGGCTGGGACCTCGGAAGCAATCCAGGCGCCGCCGCCCTGCACGGGTCCTTCGCGGAATCGTGGCGCATCACAGATGCAAGTTCGATCTTTAGTTACAAGCCGGGAGAATCGACGGCCACATTCACCGACTCAACGTACCCAACGAACCTTTTCAAAATCTCCGACTATAGCCCTGACGTGATCACAGCCGCACAGAACTCCTGCCTTCAGGCGACAGTACCGGAGGGCCCTGCACTCAGCGGCTGCATCAGCGACGTTATTCTCAGCGGGGATGCGCCGACTTTCACGGCCATCGCGGCGAAAGTAGACAATCCCGGCAGTTCGCTTGTTGGTTCGAAGGTCTTTGACGCTGACGGGCGACTAGCAGAGGACTTCGAAAATCCTGTTGCGCCGAACTTCGACCCTTACAAGCTTTCAACCGACCCAGCAACGTCGACCATAGCTGGACCACTGTCCGGCGACAGGCCCTACGCGTTCTCTGTTGCAGACATGCCTGCACATAACTCGCTCGACATCTCCTTCGATCTTCTTACCCTCGGGACGTGGACCGGTGTAAGTTCGTCCGCTTCCTTCAATGTTGACGGAAGAAGCGTTTGGTCCAGCAGCCTTTCAACCGTATCGAACGCAACACCAGCCGGCACCGGGACGTTGGCCTCCGGCGGCCAGTACGCAAAATACCGCGTCACCATCAACCTCCCCCACACCGCATCAACACTCAAAGGCTCCCTAACGACAAGCGGCCTGTCCTCAACAGCAAGCCGGGCGATCGGTATCGACAACATAGAGGTCGTTGAGCAATTGGTTCCACCTCAGACCTTCGTGCTTCCGCTGGACGGATCCATGGTGCGCGACGGTGTTCCCGGGGCGGGTGCCGGCAACCTAGAAAACAAGTCGTCGAACGACACGTACTCATTCAACGTTCCGGACGGTGGCAAGTCACTGTTCCTGGATTTCCAGTCCTGCACTAACAACAATGCCAACCAGTACTTGAATGGGCTGTTGTGGAAAGTTGTGCAGGAATCAACAGGAGCCAAAATTGAAGGGGACTACTGCGGCTCAGGGAACAAGACAGTGGCTCTGACCGCTGGGGATTACCGTCTGGAGATGACGGGAGATCCTACGCGCGACTCCTGGGGCACGTACAGCCTTACGACGTTCTTTGTCCCCGATCCGCAGGTGTTCGCCCTTCCCCTGGACGGCAGTGTCGTTAGTGATGGTGTCCCCGCCGCCGGGGCGGGGAACCTTGAAACCAAGGGGTCCAAAGACGCCTACGCCTTGACTGTTCCTGAAGGAGGAAAGTCACTCTTTATCGACTTCAGAACGTGCGCGAGCAACACCGCCAACCAGTACCTGAACGGGCTCATGTGGCAATTAACCTCTACTGCGACAGGAACCAAGATCGCCGGGGATTACTGCGCCTCCGGGAATAAAACAATTACGCTGCCTGCCGGCGATTACCGGCTGGAGATGACAAGCGACATCTCGCGAAATTCCCTGGGCGCCTACAGCATGGTCGCGTTCTTCGTTCCCGATCCGCAGGTGTTCGCCCTTCCCCTGGACGGCAGTGTCGTTAGTGATGGTGTCCCCGCCGCCGGGGCGGGGAACCTTGAAACCAAGGGGTCCAAAGACGCCTACGCCTTGACGGTTCCTGAGGGAGGAAAGTCACTCTTTTTCGACTTCAGAACGTGCGCGAGCAACAACGCCAACCAGTATGTGAACGGGCTCATGTGGCAGGTCACCGCCGTCGCGACCGGAGCCAAGATCGCCGGGGATTACTGCGCCTCTGGGAACAAAACCGGTACGCTGCCCGCCGGGGACTACCGGCTGGAGATGACCACCGACATCACCCGCAAATCATGGGGAACTTATAGCCTGGCGGCATTCTTCGTTCCCGATCCACAGTCGTTCGCCCTCCCAGTGGACGGCAAGGTCGTTACTGATGGCGTCCCGGCTGCCGGGGCGGGGAACCTCGAAACCAAAACGTCGAGCGACTCGTACACGTTCAGTGTTCCAGACGGAGGCAAGAACCTCTTCCTTGATTTCAAGGCCTGCACAAACAACAATGCCAACCAGTATCTGAACGGGCTCATGTGGAAGATTGTCTTCGTGCCCACCGACGAAAAGATGGCCGGGGATTACTGCTCAAGCGGGAATAAGACGGTGGCGCTGCCTGCCGGGGATTACCGGTTGGAGCTGACTACCGACATCACCCGCAATTCCTGGGGAACTTATAGTCTTGCGGCATTCTTCGTTCCCGACCCCCAGGTGTTCGCCCTCCCGGTGGACGGCAGCACCATCAGCGACGGGACCCCCGCCGCCGGTGCCGGGAACCTCGAAACCAAGGGCTCCAAAGACACTTACACCTTCACGGTCCCCGAGGGCGGCAGGTCGCTGTTCGTGGACTTCATTACCTGCGTCAGCAATAACGGCAATCAGTATCTGAACGGGCTCATGTGGCAGGTCACCGCCGCCGCGACCGGAGCCAAGATCGCGGGGGATTACTGCTCAAGCGGGAATAAGACGGTGGCGCTGCCTGCCGGGGATTACCGGTTGGAGCTGACTACCGACATCACCCGCAATTCCTGGGGAACTTATAGTCTTGCGGCATTCTTCGTTCCCGACCCCCAGGTGTTCGCCCTCCCGGTGGACGGCAGCACCATCAGCGACGGGACCCCCGCCGCCGGTGCCGGGAACCTCGAAACCAA